>NZ_JBHYDW010000085.1:0-19468 GCF_051860475.1 Elioraea sp.
CGCCTGGGCGCGGGCGATCGGCGGGGCGGCGAGCAGCGCGGCGCTGCCGGCGAGCAGGGTGCGACGGGTCGTGCGCATGGATCGGAACCTCCCTGATCTGGTTCGGGCTCGCGCGAGCCCGGCTGCGGCGTGGAATAGGGCGGGGCAGGGGCGGGGTCAACGCACCGCGGCGCCGCAGCGGCGAGCGCGCGGCGGCCGGTGTCACCCGGAGGGGCGGCTCAGCGCGCGGCGCGCCGTCGCGCGGCGGCGAGGCCGGCCAAGCCAAGGCCGAGCAGGCCGAGTGCCGCCGGTTCCGGCACGGGAGACGGCTCACCGCGGAACGAGAGCGTGGTCTGGCTCGTGCTGGAGCTGAACGAGAAGATGTCGGGATTGATGGCGTCCTGGGTGAGTGTCGAAATGAGGATCGCGCCGGGAAGCAGATCTTTGGGATTCAGCCTTACCGCCGCGCAGGCGCCGGCAGAGAACGAGAAACCCCCGCAGTCAACTATACCGAACTCGTCCGGAACGAGCTGGTACGCGAACCAGTCGATGGTCCTATCGTGCTCCGTGCCGTCAATCGTGGTCCGGGCAAAGGACGAGATCACGGTGGTGTCGACCGGCAGGTTCGCAAAGTCGAAGAACATGGCGTCAGGCCGCGTCGGCATCTCGATAATGACGTTCACCTCGATCTCGTAACCCTCGAATACGGTGCCTGAACTACCCACAAAGTCCTTGTTGAAGAACAACTGGACGGCCGCCCGCGCATCCGAGTTGCCGACCGTCCCGCCGATGGCGACCCCCGCCACCACCGCCGCGATCCGAAGCCCCTGTCCCGCCCTCATGGTCGTTCCCTCCCGGTTTCATTAAGCAAATGACAGCATGTCCAAAAAAGCAAGCTTCTTTGCGACTGCAACCAATAGTTGCATTTCGGCGGTCTGGACGGATCCTTACCCTCGGTTCGGCAAGGATGGAGCGGTTTTGGGTGCAGACGGCCGACTGGCCTTGGCAACCCCGGCGGACGGATCCGACGATGCGGCAGCACCGAGCCAAGCCGAATCATGAAGTCTTCGCAATCGTCCGGGCGCCTGCCCTGGTCCTGCCAGCCACGCGCCGCCTCCGGCCCGCACGGGGCCGAACGGGTCGGAGCCGACCGTCGCCAGGCCGCCGGACTGCTCGAAACCCGCCGGCACGAGGCCCTGTGGCAACTCCGTGCTGCTGAACGACAGGCTCCGCGCAGCCGTCGGTCAGCAGATCGAACAGCGTCATCCCGCGTGGTCATACGGTAGACGCTGTCGCCGGATTGCGGAGCGCCGGGCTGGGGCGCGAGGACCACCCGGGCACCGACCCTGTGCCGTCGGCCGGCGACGGGCCTCAGCGCGATCGCTTGCGAACCCTTCTTCGCCGGCCGCTTTGGCCCTATCGTTGCCGTATCGGCAGCGCCGATCCCGCGGCGCCTGGTGTTCGAGGGAGTTCGTCCCGGTGGAGATGCACCAGGTCCGGTATTTCCTGGCGGTATCGCGGACGCTGAACTTCACCCGTGCCGCCAAGGAGTGCCACGTCGCCCAGCCCTCGCTGACGCGCGCGATCAAGCTGCTGGAGACGGAACTCGGCGCCGATCTGTTCCGGCGCGAACGCAGCCTGAGCCACCTGACCGAGTTCGGCCAGCGCATGCTGCCGCTGCTCCGCCAGTGCTACGAGAGTGCGCTCGCGGCGAAGACGCTTGCCGCGGCGATCCGCACAGGAGCCGCCTCCTCGCTCACGCTGGCGCTCTCGCATACGGTTCCCATGACGCTGCTGGTGCCGGCGCTGACCGAAGTGCTGCGCGCGTTTCCGGGGCTCGAGCTCACGTTCTTCCGCGGCACGGCGGCGGAGGTGGTCGAGCAGCTCAAGCAGGGCAAGGCCGTGCTTGCGGTCGCGGGGCCGCTCGCCGAGACGTGGGAGCGGCTCGATGCCTGGCCCCTGTTCAGCGAGCCGTTCCGGGTGCTGGTCGGCGCGAGCCACCGGCTCAGCGGGCGCAACCAGATCGCGATCCAGGACCTCCGTGCCGAGCGGGTCCTGGCGCGGCCGTACTGCGAGCTCGCCGGCGCAGTCGACGAGTTCGCCCGCGGGCGCGACATCCTTCAGGCGGGCGGGCATGGTGTCGCGTCCGAGAGCGACCTGATCGCGCTCGTCGCCGCCGGGATCGGTCTCGGGATCGCCCCGCGGAGCACGCCGTGTCCACCCGAGCTGCGTGCCCTTGATGCCGAGGGTCTGGAGCTCTCGCGCACGGTCTTCCTCTATGCGGTGGCCGGGCGCGCACGTTCCACGCCGACGACCGCGCTGATAAAGCTGCTCCGTGCGCGTGACTGGTCGGCGACCGCCGCGTGAGAGCGCGCAGGGGGATCAGCGGTCGGCCGGCGGCAACGCATCGAGGATATCGGCGACCTCCATGCGGCTGCGGAAGTCCGGATCGACGTGACGCGCCAGCACGGTGCCGTCGCGTCCGACCACGAAGGTCGCCGGGATCGGCAGCATCCACGAGTGGTTCCCCTGGAACTCGTCGAGGCAGAGTGACCGCTCGCGCATCATGGCCGCAAGCGCGTCGCCGACCCAGATCGCGAGCCCGAGCGACATGGCGTAGCTGTTGTCCACGTCCGACAGGATGGTGATGCGGTCGACGATGCTGGATGGCAGCAGCCGGACGAACTCGTGCCGGTCCGGCATGATCGAGACGATCCGCGCGCCCGCTGCGGCGACACGGCCCTCGGCGGCGGCCAGCGTGGTGAGCTCGATCCGGCAGAACGAGCACCAGTGGCCGCGGTTGAAGCTGATCACGGCCGGGCCGTCGGCCAGGATCGCCTCGAGCCCAACGAGGTGGCCGCGGCGATCCGGCAGCAGGAACGGCGGCATCGCCTCCCCGATCGCGGGGGCGCCCGCGCCGGCGTGGCCTGAGCGCAGCCGCTCGACCAGCGCGCCGTACTCCAGTCCCATCGGCGAGCCGGTCTCCTTCAGCCTGGCGGCGTAGATGGCCAGCCGCTCGCCGAGCGGCGCATCGGAGGCGCAGATCTCGGCGAGGATCTCAGGCAGCGTCTTGGTCGCGTCCACTGGCGTCCTCATCCAGGCCCGCAGCCTCAGGAGATGGTCACACCGGCCGAGCTCGAACAATACGGTGTCGCTATCGAATGAGAAGGTCCAGAGCATGCCGGTGCCAACAGCCTGGCGTGTCCGGGCTGTTCCGGCATCGGCGTGCGGCTGCGTGCCGGCGGCAGCGTAACCGTAACGGCGGATCACGCGGAACGGACGTACCGCTGGCGTGCCGACGCGGTCGGCCGCACGGCGCCGCACCCCCGCGTCCACAGGAGGACACCACGATGAACATCGTCGACATGCAGCCCGGCCGGATGGCGGCGGGCGACCTCTCGGGCAAGGTGGCGATCGTCACCGGCTCCACCAGCGGCATCGGTCTCGGCATCGCGCGTGCGCTTGCCTCGGCCGGTGCGACGCTGGTGATCAACGGGCTGACGAAGCTCGATGAGGCGGAGGCGGTACGCAGCGAGCTGACGATGATCGGCGCGCGGCCGGTGTTCTACTCGCCTGCCGACATGTCGGATGCGGTCTCGATCGAGGGCATGATCGAGATGACGCTCGAGTCCTGCGGCCGTATCGACATCCTGGTGAACAATGCCGGCATCCAGCATGTCGCGCCGATCGACGCGTTCCCGGTCGAGAAATGGAACAGGATCCTCGCGATCAACCTGACCTCGGCCTTCCACACCACCCGGCTCGCGTTACCGCACATGCGGGCAATGCGCTGGGGCCGAATCATCAATGTCGCCTCGGCGCACGGGCTGGTCGGCTCGGCCTTCAAATCAGCCTATGTCGCGGCGAAGCACGGCATCGTCGGGCTGACCAAGGTGACCGCGCTGGAGACGGCCGAGGACGGCATCACCTGCAACGCGCTCTGCCCTGGCTACGTCTACACCCCGCTGGTCGAGGCGCAGATCGACGACCAGGCGACGGCGTACGACCTGCCGCGCGAGCGCGTGGTGCGTGAGGTGCTGCTGGCGAAGCAGCCGAACAAGCGCTTTGCCACGGTCGAGGAGATGGGCGCGATCGTGCGCTTCCTCGCGAGCGACGCCGCGGCCTCGATCACCGGGATCGCGTTGCCTGCCGATGGCGGCTGGACCGCGCAGTGAGGGAGAGGCACGCATGAACGACACCACAGGCTCCCGTCCGCCCGAGACGGCAGCAAAACATCCCGGACCGGCCAGCCCGCGCCGGGCCGATCCCGAGCAGATTGTGCTGGTGCTGCAGGGCGGCGGCGCGCTCGGCGCCTACCAGGCCGGCGTCTACCAGGCGCTGCACGAGGCGGGCATCGAGCCCGACTGGGTGATCGGCACCTCGATCGGGGCGATCAACGCGGCGCTGATCGCCGGCAATGTGCCCGAGCAGCGGGTCGAACGACTGGAGGAGTTCTGGGCGATCGTCGAGCACAGCCCGATGCTTGACGCGGTCGCGGCGGTGCCGTGGCTCGGCCGTGCGCTGCCGAACTGGACAGCGCTGACGCGCGGGATCGGCGGGTTCTTCCGTCCCAATCCGCTCGCCTTCCTCGGCTTGCACATGCCGCTCGCCGCGGAGGCGGCCGGCTACTACAGCACGAAGCCGCTCGAGGCGACGCTCGACGAACTGGTCGACTTCGAGCGACTGTCCAGCGGTGCCCCGCGCATCACGGTGGGTGCGGCAAATGTGCGCACGAGCGAAATGACGTACTTCGACAGCCGGACGATGCCGCTGACCGTGCGACACATCATGGCTTCGGGCGCGCTGCCGCCTGCCTTCCCGCCGATCCGCATCGACGACGAGCTCTACTGGGACGGCGGGATCCTCTCCAACACGCCCGTCGAGGCGGTATTCGACGACAATCCGCGGCGCAACTCGCTGATCTTCGCCGTGCATATCTGGAACCCGATAGGGCCCGAGCCGGAGTCAATCTGGCAGGTGATGGGGCGGCAGAAGGACATCCAGTACTCCAGCCGCGCGCTATCGCATATCCGCCGGCAGCGGCAGATCCATCACCTGCGCCATGTGATCGCCGAACTGACGGCACGACTGCCGGAGGCCGAGCGCACCACCAGCACCGTACGCGAGCTGGCATCCCACGGCTGCCTGACGCAGATGCATGTCGTGCGATTGCTCGCGCCGCGGCTCGACAACGAGGACCACACCAAGGACATCGACTTCACGCGCAGCGGCATCCGCAGCCGCTGGAGCGCCGGCTACGACGACACGCGGCGGATGATCCAGGAGGCGCCGTGGACGCAGGAGGTCCATCCGCTCGAGGGGTTCCACCTGCACGAGCTCCGGGGCATGGACGTGGCGACCGCCTGACCGATACCGGCGGCAGCAGGGTGGGGCCCGGCAGCGATGCCGGGCCCCGTGTCGTTCCGGCTCAGCGCTGTTCGCGGAGGCGCAGCCGGGTGCCGAGCATCGCGGCGATCGCGAGTGTCACGGCGATGCCGAGCACCGTCGCCGGCCACCCGAGCCGCTCGAAGGTGAACCCCAGCACGGCCGTGCCCACGAGCCCACCCGCGAAGTAGCACGCGAGATAGGTGCCGCTCGCGGCCGCCCTGTCGCCCATCGCGGTGCGGCCGACGAAGCCGGTCACGATCGCCTGGGCGAAGAATGTGCCCACGCCGACCAGCCCGAGCCCGAGGATCACCGGCGTCAGGGTGGCCGCGAGCAGCAGCGGCAGGCCAGCGCCGGCGGCCGCGATGCCGAGCCAGTAGGCGGGCCGCACGCCGAGGGTCAGTGCCAGCACACCGGCCGCCGGCGTCGTGAACAGGGACGGGAGGAACACGAAGTAGACGAGGCCGAGCGCCATCATCTCCAGCCCGATCGGCGCCTGCACGAGCACGAAGTTCACATAGGTGAAGGTGCCGATGAAGGCGAACAGGATGCAGAAGCCGATCGCGAAGGTCGCGCGCAGCTCAGGGTTCCGCAGATGCGCGCCGAGCGAAGCCCAGGGCCGGATGCGCGTCATGGCGTGCGACATCGTCGCGGTACGGTCGATCGTGAACTGCACCAGCACGGCACCGGACAGGTTCAGCACGGCGAACACGATGAAGTTGATGGCCAGACCGAAATGATCTGCCACAGCCGCCGACATCAGCCGCCCGCACAGGTTCGAGGCGACATTGCCGGTGATGTAGGCGGCGAAGGTGCCGGCCGCCTCGCGCGTGCTGCACCGTTCGCCGAGATGGGCAAGGGTGAGCGAGAAGGCGGTCGCCATCAGCAGGCCCTGGACGATGCGCAGCGCCGCGAAGGTCGCGAGGTCGGGAGCGGCCGCAAGTAGAAGCGTCGGCACTGAGAGCAGTGCCAGGCTGACGAGGATCCCGCGCTTGCGGTCGATGCGCGTGCTGAACAGCGCAACCGCGAGGCTCGCGATCGCCATGCCGAGGGTGCAGGCATTGACCGCGAGCCCCATCGCCGCCGGTGTGACGCCGTAGGCGTGCGTCAGCGGCGGCAGGATCGCCTGGGTCGCGAACAGGTCGACCAGTGTCAGGAACGCGATCAGCCCTATGACGACGAGATTCCGGAGCGCGTGCAGTGGGCCGCGATGCGGCATCGCTTCCGCCGTCATGCCCGCCGGCATGGCGGTTGCCGTGCGCGGATCGAGCGGCATCCGGGGAACGGGTGGGGTCGACATGTCGTACCCTATCGGAAGAAGAAGGGCGCCCCGGGCGACGCGGTCGCCGGGCGCCCTTCCACGACCGGACGAGCCGTCCGGTCACATGTTCTTGTCGTGCGGGTCCCGCAGCAGATCAGCGGCGAGCAGCACGACCTGCTGCGTCCCCTTGTTCTCCCACCAGTGGGACGTGACGTGGCGCTCCGTCGCAACATCGCCCGGCTTGTGCACGATCGGCACCGCGCAGTTGCTGGCGTACTCGATGATCTCCCCCTGCACGATGTAGATGATCGCCGGCCGGTCGCCGTGGCTGTGCCACGGTACAATCCCGCCAGGTTCGATCGTCAGCCGGCGCAGGCGGAACAGCCGGTCCTTGATCGCGGCCGGCTCCTGCGACAGGTCGATCGAGGCCAGCACCGTGTCAGTCACGCCCTTGGCAGCGTGCGCGACGGGTTTCGTCGCATCGGCGCGCATGTGTTCGGCCGGACATTCGCCGGCAGCAAGAGGCGTCGCGGCGACGGCGAGCGTCGTGAACGCGGCCGCGAACAGGCCAAGCCTGTGCCGCCGACCCATCGAGGTGTTCGACATTGCTTCCTTCTCCTGTGTCGAGCCGGGCCGATCATGCGGCGGCGGCTGGATCGGAAGGATGGGGATGCAGCTGCGCGTGCGGAAATATCGTGTGGCTTCCGGTTTGATAGCGGGTTGGCATGTATCCCGCTGGAAAGGTGCGGGCGGGCCGCGCGGTCTGCCGCGACGGGCCACGCCTGGATCATGCCCTGCTACTGCGCAGCTGCCGGCGTGACCGTGGCAATCACCTCCGAGGCCATTCGGAACTGCGCCTCGCGGTTCGGGATGCCGTAGCGTCTCGCAATCCAGGAGGCGTCGCTGTAGACCGTCCAGACCTTGCCCTGCTCGTCCTCGTGCGCGAGCAGCCTCACCGGCCAGTCGAGACCGGAGTCCGGGTTCGCGATGAGGAACTTGACGCCCGGCTGGAGTGGGACCCTGCGGGCGGACTGCCGAAGATCAGAAGTGTCAAGGGACGCAGCACGATCCCCGCGTCCGCAGCCGGGTTCACCTGATCGATCTCGATAAAGAACGTGTTCACTTCGCAGCGAGATCCCGCCTCACCCGAGTGATGGTTTCGGCCATCGGGTAGGCGCTTGTCATGCGCACCACGCCGTCGCCGCCGCTCCCGGCCTGTACCGGTGCTGCCGCATCCAGCGTTGCGGCAAGGGCCAGTGTCGAGCACAGCCTGCCGGTGCTCATCGTCATGGTGGTCTCCATCCGCTGCGGTCCCGTGCGCTGTGCACGGGACGTCGCAGGAGGCTGGCGTTCGGCCGGCCGAGGTTGAAATGCCGCTTCGCTTCCCTGTCGATGGCGGCCGGCTCTCGGCACGCCCGCCCGGGTTGTGCGGTCAGGCCGCCTGGCCAGCGCCGCGAGAGGGCAAGGGCTCAGCCTGGCCCCGAGCCTGCTGCGAGCGTCCGCAGCTGTGCGAGCAGGGCTGTCGGGTACACAATCCCCTCGGCACGGTTGCGCGCCCGGAGCGCAAGGCGGCGGTCGCCCGGCAGTCGCACGCCGGGCTCGGCGAGCATCCGTCCGGTGATCGCCGCGACGCGTGCCGCGACCACGTCGGTATCGGCCGCCACGGCGCCCGGTCGGATCGCGAGGAAGAGATGGCCGATGCGCGGCGGTCCACCCGCGTCGTCGAAGAAGGACGAGGCCTCGAAGCCCGCGTGACTCGCGGTGAGTGCCGCGGTCAGCAGCTCGACCATCAGCACCAGCGCCGCACCCTTGGCGCCGCCGATCGGCAGCATCGCGCCAGCGAGCGCGGCCTTGGCGTCGGTGGTCGGGTTGCCCCGGTCATCGGTCGCCCAGCCCTCGGGGATCGGCTCGCCCTTCTGCGCCGCGATCATGATCCTGCCGCGCGCGACCACCGAGAGCGAAAGGTCGATCACGAGCGGATCGCGCCCCGCCATCGGGCAGGCGAAGGCGACCGGGTTGGTGCCGAACAGGGGCGTGCCGCTGCCGGGCGGCGCGATCCCGGCGGGGCTGTTGGTGAAGGCGATCGCGAACGCGCCGGCGTCGCGCGCGAGATCCTCGACGAACAGGCCGAGCGCGCCGGCGTGGTGGCTGTTGCGGACGCCGACCGCGACCACGCCCGCCCGGCCGAGCAGTGACGCAGCCCAGGCGATCCCGGTGGCGATCGCCGGATAGGCGAGCCCGTCGGCGGCATCCACCGCGACGGTGGCATCCGCTGGGCGTGTCACCGCTGGAACCGCGTCACCCTTCACCTTGCCGGCACGAAGCTGCGCGGCGTAGGCGGGCACGCGTGAGAGGCCGTGGCTCGCGATGCCGTCGAGATCAGCGCGGGCGAGGGCGGACGCCGTCTGTTCGGCTGCTTCGGCACGGGCGCCGCTGGCACGCAGCGCGGCGGCCGCCAGGGCCTCGGCGGCATCGAAGGGAAGCATCTCGGTGCTCATGGGATCCGGTCGAGTTCGGCGGCCACGCGTTCGGCGATCATCAGCGACACCCGTCGGTTGCTCTCCTGCGTCACGCCGGCGATGTGTGGGGTCAGCAGCAGGTTTGGAACGTCTGCGAAGCGTTCCGGCTGCTCGGGCGGCTCCGCCTCGAAGACGTCGAGCGCCGCACCGCCGAGCCGGCCCTCCTTCAGCGCTGCGACCAGGGCCTCCTCGTCGATGATGCCACCGCGTGCGGTATTGATCAGCACCGCGTCCGCGCGCATGGCGCCGATCCGTCGCGCGTCGATCAGCTTACGCGTCGTATCGGTCAGCGGCACGTGCAGTGATACCGCGTCGGCTTCCGCGACAAGTCGGTCCAGCGGCATCGGCTCGGCGCCGTTGCGGCGCAGCTCGTGCTCGCCGACCAGCGGATCGTAAGCGGCCACGCGCATGCCCAGCGCCTTCGCGCGCGGCACGATCCGCCGTGCGATGTCGCCGAACCCGACCAGGCCGAGCAGCCGTGCCTGCGCCTCGCGGCCGGTGAGCGACGTGCGCGGCCACTCGCCCGCGACGATCCTCGCGGTCGCGCCATAGGCGCCGCGCAGCAGGATGAGCAGGGTGGCGATGACGTATTCCGCGACCGCATCCGCGTTCGCCCCGGTGGCGGGGATCACGCGCACACCGCGCTCGGCGCAGGCGGTGATGTCGATGTTGTCGAGACCGACACCAAGGCGCCCGACCACGCGCAGCTTCGGTGCGGCGTCCAGCAGCGCCTCGCGCACCTGGGTGCGGTTGCGCACGATCAGCGCAGGCACGGAGGCGATCGCCTCGGCCAGCCGGTCGGGGTCATCAACCAGCCCTGGATCGTAGGTGATCTCGAATCGTGCGCGCAGCCTCGCCACGGCGTCCTCGTCCATGAACTCAGAGATCACAATGCGATGCCTGCTCATGCGGCGTGATCCTGCAACAGGGTCTGCCCAGGGGCGACGATGTCGAAGCTGACCGGGCTGGTCGTCACCGCTAGGCCAGGCGCGGCGAGACGAACGACGGTGTAGCGGCTGGTCGCGAGATCGCCGGTCCCGGGGAAGTCCTCGCGCCAATGCGCGCCGCGGCTGTCGGTGCGCGCCATCGCAGCGGCAGCGATCGCGCGGCTCACGAGCACAAGGTTCTCCAGGTTCAGCCGGTCCTGCCAGGTGAGGTCATAGCGGCGGTCCCCGTCCGGAACGCCACAGGCGTCCACCTCCTCGGCCAGCGCATCGAGGGCGGCGATACCGCGTGCGAGCCCCTTGGCGTCGCGCAGGATGCCGACATCGTCCCACATCACATCGAGCAGACGCTGACGCAGCCGGGAGAGATCGCCAGGCGGGCGGGCCAGGGGAGAGAGTGTCGCGTCGATCGCGCCCTGTACTGCGTCCAGGTCGGGCGGCGCGAACGCGCCATGCTGTGGAACCCAGGCGGCCATCGAGCCACCGGCGAGTCCGCCGAACACCGTCGAGTTGGCGACCCCATTGCCGCCGAGACGGTTGGCGCCGTGCACGCCGCCGGTATCCTCGCCGGCCGCGAAGAGACCCGGCAGTTCGGTGGTGCAGTCCGCCTCGAACGCGACCCCGCCCATCATGTAGTGTGCGGTCGGAATGACGGGCACGCGGCCGGCTGCGAGGTCGAAGCCGCAATCGGCGCAGCGTTCCACCATGCCCTTGAACTGTCTGCGGACGGCGTCGGGGCCAAGATGGCTCATCTCGATCCATACCCCGCCCTCGGGCGTCGCGCGTCCGTTGCGGATCACGTCCATGATCGCGCGGCTGACGAGATCGCGCGTCGCGCGCTCCGCCTTCGGATCGTATTGGAGCATGAAGCGCTGCCCGGCGCCGTCGAGCAGATAGCCGCCCGAGCCGCGGAGTCCCTCCTCGATCACCGTGCCGCTCATCCGGGTACCCTCGCCGGCGAGCAGCCCGGTGGGGTGGAACTGCACCATCTCCATGTCGCGGAGTGGCAGACCCGTGCGCAGCGCCATCGCGAGGCCGTCGCAGGACTTGTCACCCGAGGGCGTGTGGTAGCGGTACATGGTCGGCCCGCCGCCGGTCGCCAGCAGCACGGCCTTGGCGTGGACGAACCGAAATGTACCCTCCCGCATGTCGAGCAACAGCACGCCGGAGAGACGCGCGCCGTCCGCGGACGGAATGAGCGCGATCGCGCGGTGATCCTCCATCCGCCGTACATCGCGCGCGAGCACCTGCTCGGAGAGGCGGTTGATGATCTCGATCCCCGTCAGGTCGCCCTTGTGCACGGTGCGGTCGAAGCTCTGGCCGGCGAACGCCTTCTGATGGATCGTGCCATCAGGGTTACGGTCGAAGAAGCAGCCGATCTCGTTCTCGAGCTCGCGGATGCGCAGGGGTGCGGTCGCGCACAGGAGCCAGGCAAGGTCCTGGCGATTGATCCACTTGCCGCCCTCGATCGTGTCCATGAAGTGGCGCTCGACCGAGTCCTCGGGTGCGAGTGCCACATTATATCCGCCCTGAACCATCCGCGTGCAGCCGCATTTGCCAAGCAGCCCCTTCACCGCGATGGTAACGTCGAGCTCGGGGTTTGCGCGTTTGGCGTGCAGCGCCGCGAAAAGCCCGGCGCCGCCCGCGCCGAGAATCAGGATGTCGGTGCGGAGCATCTCGATGCCGCGCGGAACCGCCACGGCGCTACTCCGAGGCGCCGAGCGCGGCCAGGGCGGCGGCGCGGCGATCGGCGACGCGCTTGCCCACTGTCGCGTAGAGGCTGCCGCCATGGCTGTCCATCGCGACCAGCAGCGGCCCGAATCCCTTGATGCGGAACTTCCACAGGCTCTCGGGGTTGAGGTCGTCCAGATCGACATCCGTGATCTCGGTGATCCAGGTGGTCTCGAGCGCTGCCGCACCGCCGACCACCGCGAGATAGGCGCCGCCGTACCGCTTGAACGCCTCGGCCGAGGCCGGCCCGAGGCCGCCCTTGCCGATGATCAGCCGCACGCCGTGGTCGCGCAGCAGGGGCTCGGTGAAGCGCTCCATCCGCATGCTCGTCGTCGTGCCGATGCAAAGCGGCGCATAGCCAGACGGCGCCTCAGGCGAGGGGGGGACACGCCTCACGTTCGGTGCCGTGTGCACCACAGCGTGACCGCGCAGATCAAGGCGGACATTGCGGCCCTTGTCGAACATCGCGATCTGCGTTGCATCCCGGATGCCGAACAGCCAGTCCTCCAGCGTCACGGTGTCGCCGACGCGCAAGCCGCGCACCGCGGCTTCATCGCAGGGCATGTGCAGGACGTGGTGCGTCATCGCTCAGAACCCGAACGCGACGCCGCCGGGCGTGACGGTCGCACGTGCGCGGCGGGCGGAGTGGCACTGGATGTTCACCGCCACGGGGTTCATGGTGATGTGGGTCGCCGCGGTCTCGACATGCACGGCAAACGCGGTGGCGTCGCCGCCGAGGCCCTGCGGCCCGATGCCGAGCATGTTCACGGCCTCGGAGAGCTCCACCTCCAGTCTCGCGCCCTCCGGATCGGCGCATACGGAGCCGAGTGCGCGGGTTGCGGCGATCTTGGCGAGGTGCACGCAAAGATCGCTGGTTCCGCCGATGCCGACGCCGACGATGGTGGGCGGGCAGACCTTGCCGCCGGCCTCGATCACGCGATCGACCACGAAGCGCTTCGCCGCGGCGATGCCATCGGCTGGTACGAGCATCATCAGGAAGGAGCCGTTCTCGCTGCCGGAACCCTTCGGGATCATCTCGATTTCCACCGTTTCCGGCCGGTCGTCGAAGTCGATGTGCAGTACCGGCACGCGAATGCCGCACGAGGTGTGTTCGTTCCTGCGTGTGATCGGATGCACGACCGAGGAGCGCAGCGGATGCTCGCGCGTCGCCCGCTCGCAGCCGCGGCGGATCGCCGCCTTCAGACCGGCGCCGTCGAAGCCGACGTCGCGGCCGATCGTAACGGTATAGATCGGAATCCCCGTGTCCTGGCAGAGCAGGTTGTCGTCGCGCTCGGCCACCGCGATGTTCTCGACCATGGTGGCCAGCACGCTGCGCCCGGTCGGGTCGGTCTCGCTGCGCTGGAGGCGCACGAAGCCGTCCTTGATGTCATCGGGCAGCAGCTTCAGCGCGCGGACGTACAGGAGCTTGGCGATCTCCTCGATCTCGGTGAGGTCGAGCTGCATGGCGTTCTCCCTCAGAGCAGCAGCGCCGTGCCGGAGGCGGCAATCAGCACCGATAACAGCCGGCGAAACTGTGCGTCGTTCAGCTTGCCGTAGAGCCGGTAGCCGAGCCAGCCCCCCAGCACCAGGGCAGGCACGGCCGAAGCCAGCAGGATCAGGCTGGTGGGATCGAACGTCAGGCCGCCGAGCACCACCAGCGTGGCGACATGGGTCGCGAGGATGAAGGGCTGGAACACGCCGCGCGCCACATCCTTCGGCCAGCCGCGGAGCTGGGTCCAGATCGTCGTCGGCACGCCCGAGTAGCCGCCGAGTCCGCTCATCACCCCGCCGAGCAACCCGACCGCGGCGTCGGCGCGCCGCCCGCCCGCAGCGACACGCGGCAGGGCGCGCACCAGCAGGGCATAGGTGCCGTAGCAGAGCAGCAGCACGCCGAGGCCGCGGCGCAAGGCTGCGGTGTCGATGCTGGTCAGAAGCGCCACGCCGAGCGGGATGCCGAGCAGACCGCCGAGCAGGAACGGGGCGAGACGCGCGCGGTCGATGCCGTGCCGCATGCGCCAGACGAGCCCCGCGTGCAGCAGGGTGCCGAGCGCCACCACCAGCAGCGCCGATCGCACCGGATCGATCACGTGCAGCCAGATCGCCGAGGCGGTCATGGCGAAGGCGAAGCCGGCCGCGCCGGCGGCGATCGCGCCGATGAAGGCGCCGAGCGAGACGATCGCGAGCGTCGTGGCGCTGAGTGTCACCATCAGGCGGTCAGGTTCAACAGGAACAGCAGCGTGACCGCGACGCCCGCACCGAAGCAGCTGGCGACGATCGCCCGCGTGCGGCTCTCGGGTCGTGGCAGGAACTCGACATGCAGCACGCGCAGGCCGAGCGCGAGATGCAGCGCGAGCGCAAGCACGATCCCGGTCTCGGCGATCTTCGCCAGCGGGGTGGTGGTGAGGTCGAGGAAGCGGTCAAGCGCGGCGGCGCCACCGAGCGCCGTGCCGAGCACCAGGAAGTGCAGCGGCAGGAACACCGCGAGTGAAAGCCCCGAGAGGCGATGCGCCAGTGCCGCCCACCAGCCGGGATGGTTGCGGTGTCCGCGCATCATGCGGTGTAGACCGCCCAGGCCGCACGCAGCCCGAGCACCAGCAGTGCGGCGGCAAACAGGCTCATTGCGATGTCGCAGGAGCGGCCGCGCCAGCCGGCCCACTCGCGCAGGATGGCGCGCAGGCCGATGGGCGCATGGATCGCGGCGGCGATCACGAACAGCGTGTAGAAGGCGAGCCACGCAAGGTTGCCGCTGGTACGGCCGAGGACCTCGCCGGCGGTCAGCCCCCCGCGCACCGCGACGATGATGGTCGTGAGGTGTACCAGCACCGCGAGCGCCAGCACCGCCGCCGAGGCGCGTTGCAGCAGGAACAGCCGTGCCGTCGACACGTCAGAGCTCGCCCCGCAGCGCCGCGCGCAGCACGACCCGTTTCAGCCCGGCGATCGAGGCGGTGGGTGACAGCGACTTCGGACAGTGCTGGGTGCAGGAGCCGTGGCTGTGGCAGGCGTGGCAGCCCGCATCCGAAGCGACCGCGGTGAGCCGCTCGCGTGCTGCCCCATCGCGCGTATCGTTCACCAGCGTCCAGGCGCGGTTCAGCGCAGCCGGGCCGAGATAGTCCGATCGCCACGCAACCACGTCACACGCGGAATAGCACACGCCGCAGCCGATGCACTCGATCGCGGCGTCGGCGGCACGGCGTCCTGGCGAGGCCGGTGGTACCACCGCGAAATCCTCGCCGAGATCGTCGCGCGGGGCGAACACGCCACGGGCAGCCGTCCATTTGGCGAAGAACGGCGCCATGTCGACGACCAGGTCCTTTACCACGGGCATGTTGCGCAGCGGCTCAAGCACAAGGCGCCCGTCGGGTGCCGCCTTCTCGACGCGCGTGCGGCAGGTCCAGCGCGGCTTGCCGTTTACCGTCATCGCGCAGGAACCGCACATGCCAACCCGGCAGGCGAAGCGGTAGGCGAGGCTCGGGTCGGCCTCGCGTTGGATCCAGGTTACGACGTCCAGCACGGTCTGCGCCGGTTGCCGCGGCACCTCGAAGCGGTCGACGCGTCGCCCGTCGGTCCCGCGCTGCACGGCTACCAAAAGCGGATCGCTCAACGCTGCATACCCCAGCGGTTCACGGTGCGGGCCTCGATCGTGCGGAAGATCACGCTCTCAACCAGAAGGCCGATCATGATGACGACCAGGAGGCCCGCGAACACGGTTGCGGTTTCGAGCTGGGCGCGCGCCTCGAAGATGTGCCAGCCGAGCCCGCCCTGGCGCGCCGAGGCGCCGAACACGAGCTCCGCCGCGATCAGGGTACGCCAGGCGAAGGCCCAGCCGATCTTGAGCCCCGCAAGGATGGCGGGGAAGGCGGCGGGGATCAGCAGCAGCGCGACGTAGCGAATGCCACCGAGTCCGACGTTCCGACCGGTCATGCGCAGCGTCTCGGGCACCGCGCGGAAGCCGGTGTGGGTGTTCAGCGCAACCGCCCACAGCACGGAGTGGATGATCACGAACACCAGCGACGGCGCGCCGAGCCCGAACCAGATCAGCGCAAGCGGCAGCAGCGCGATCGCCGGCAGCGGGTTGAACATCGCCGTCAGCGTGGCAAGCAGGTCGGTACCGATGCGCGTGGACACAGCGAGCGTCGTGAACACCGCCGCGATGGCAAGCCCAGATGCGTAGCCGAGCAGCAGCACATGCAGCGATGTCAGCGTGCGCTGGATCAGGATACCGCTCTCGAGATCGCGCGCCATCGCCTCCAGCGTCTCGGAGAGCGTCGGGAACAGCAGCGGGTTGTTGACGTAGCGTGCGTAGAGCTCCCAGATCACCGCGAGCAGGATCAGCAGCACCGTGCGGCGGAGTGCGGTGCTGTTCCACGCCCGCTCCCACGGTGGCAGTGGCCGCTCGACCGCGCCTTCCGTACCGAAGTCGGCGGGCTCGCGCTCGAACTCCGGCCGGGCGGAGAGGTCGATCGCGCTCACTGCGCCACCCTCGTGTCCTCGAACAGCAGACGGTGGATGCGCTTGGAGAGCTGGCCGAATGCGGCCTGGTCGATGTTGCCGTGATGGAAGGCATCCGCGTTCAGCTCGGCGCGGACGCGGCCCGGATGCGGCGAGAGCACGAGGATGCGGCTGCCGACGAGGATCGCCTCCTCGATCGAGTGCGTAACGAACAGCATTGTGAAGTGGAGCTGCTCCCAGAGCCCGAGCAGCTCCTCCTGCATCCTGCGCCGGGTCAGCGCATCGAGCGCGGCGAAGGGCTCGTCCATCAGCAGGATGTCGGGCTCCATCGCCATCGCGCGCGCGATCGCCACGCGCATCTTCATCCCGCCCGAGAGCATGTGCGGATAGACGTCGGTGAACCGACCGAGGCCGACGCGGTCCAGGATGTCCCGCGCGCGTTCCATCGCCTCGCGACCACGGAAGCGCCCTGTGGCACGCATCGGGAACAGGACATTGCCGAGCACCGTGCGCCAGGGCAGCAACTGCTCGAACTCCTGGAACACCATCATCCGGTCCGGTCCGGGCTTGCTGATCGGCCGGCCGTTGATGGTGAGCGTACCCTCGACCGGTGGCAGAAATCCGCCGACCGCTTTCAGGATCGACGACTTGCCACAGCCCGAGGGGCCGAGCAGCACGAACCGGTCGGACGGCAGAACGTCGAAATCGACCCGCCAGGTCGCGGTCACGATGTGCTGCGGGGTGCGGTATTGCAGTGTCACGCCGCGCGCGGAGAGCAGCGGAGCGGGCATGCCGTGCCCGCCCGCCACGCTCCGTGTTTCGGCGATCGCGCCTGCCTCCATCCGGTCAGGAGCCCGCGAGGCCGGCGATGTCCTCCACGTACACGTCCTGCCACTTCTCGGGCTTCGCGCGGATGCCACCGTTGCGATGCATGAACTCGGCAAACGCCATGATCTTCTGTGGCGTCGTGGTCCACTGGTTCTCGGGGTCGCGGATGATCTTCACCACCTGGTCCTTGGGCAGGCGCGAGCGCTGATCCTCGATCCAGAGATCCGCCATCGCCTCAGGGTCGTCCTTGATCATGCCCATCGCGCGATCGAGTGCTGCGATGAAGGCGGCCATGATCTGCGGGTTCCGGGTACGGTAGCGGCCCATCGCCCAGACGCTGTTGAAGGTATGCGGGCCGCCGAACACGTCATAGCTGTTCAGCACGCGGCGCACGCGCGGATCGGCAAGTTGCTGGTACATGAACGGCGCCGAGGTGAAGTGCGCGGTGATCTCGCTCTGCCCGGACATCATCGCCGCCATGCCATCCGGGTGCGACATCGAGACCGTGAGATGATCGAGCCTGGTGTGGTTGCCAGAGCCAAACTGCTTCTCGGCTGCCATCTGCAGGATCACCGCCTGGATCGAGACCTTCACCGCCGGCAGCGCGATCCGGTCGCGCTCGGTGAAGTCGGCGATCGTGCGCACGGTGGGGTTGATGGTGTTGAGATAGAGCGGCATCGCGTTCAGCGCGGCAACGCCCTTGACATCAAGATTGCCGCGCGTGCGCGCCCAGATCGTAAGCAGCGGCCCGACGCCACCGGAGGCGAAGTCCAGGTTGTCGCTGATCAGCGCCTCGTTCATCGCGGTGCCGGAGGCAAACCGGACCCAGGAGGTCGTGACATCGACGCCGCGCGTCTTCGCCTCCTCCTCGAGCAGCTTGCGCACCTTCATGATGCTGAGCGGCAGATAGCCGATGCCGAACTGCTCGGCGAGCCGAACCTCGCGCGGTTGGGCGCGCAGCCCAGGCGCGGCAAAGGCCGCCGCCGCGCCGCCAACCCCAGCTATGAGTGTCCTTCTCCGCATCCCGATCCCTCCCGTTGCAGGCGGCGGGGATCTTGCGTCCCCTCGATGCCGCGATGACGGCGCGCAGCGGCGCCTCTTCGAAAGACTACGCGCTCTGATAGAGCCGTGTCAGCGAGTACTCACGGTGCTTCAGCGCCTCGGCGCAGGTCATGCGGCCGTTGCAGACGCGCAGCGTGAGCGCGATCAGCCGGTCGCCCGCCTCCTCAATGGTCAGCTCGCGGCGCAGGAGGCCCGAGACGTCGAGGTCGATATGCTCGGGCATGGTGCGCGCGGTGCGCGGGTTGGCCGTGATCTTGATCACCGGTTCGATCGGGTTGCCGATCACGTTGCCCTGGCCGGTCGGGAACAGGTGCACCACGAACCCGGCCGCGGCCTGGAGCGTGACACACTCGGCCGCCGCCGAGGAGGTGTCCATGAAGTAGAGGCCCGCGCCCTTCTGCGGCTCCTCGGCCGGAGTGAGCACGTCGATGTAGCGCGCCTTCCTGCCGATCTTCTGGAGGTTGCCGAACGCCTTCTCCTCGATCGTGGTCAGCCCGCCGGCGATGTTGCCGGCGGTTGGCTGGCTTTCCGACAGGTCGTTGGTCTTGTGACGGTTGATCATGTCGTTGTAGGCGTTCCAGGTCGCCATGAACTTGACGCGCTCCTCGTCGGAGGCCGCACGTGAGGCGCAGACCTCCTCGGCGCCGGTGAGCTCGCTGGTCTCGCCGAAGCAGGAGGTGATGCCGAGCGGGTCGAGCTTGTCGATCAGGTTGCCGACAGTGGGGCAGGAGCCGAGCCCCGTCGTGGTGTCGCTCTCGCCGCACTTGGTCGAGACCCAGAGCTCGTCGATTGAGCACGTCTCGCGCTGGAGCTCGGTGGCGTCCTTCACCAGCTGGGCGGCGACGCGGCTTGCGCGCTCGATCGTTCTCAGATCGCCATAGGTCTCGATGTAGAAGCCCTCGACCGGCTTGCCGGTGGACGCGATGCCATCGACGACACGCTGGGTCCATTTCGGCTCGATGCCGATCACCACCACCGCGGCGACGTTCGGGTTGCGTCCGGTGCCGATCAGGGTACGGAAATGCAGGTCGAGGTCGGCGCCGAACTGCAAGCGGCCGTAGGCGTGCGGGATCGCGAGCGTGCCGGCGATGTTGCTTGCGACCGCCTCGGCGGCAGCATTCGAAATATCGTCCACCGGCAGGACGACCACGTGGTTGCGGATGCCGACGCGACCGTTCTGGCGGCGATAGCCCGTGAAGGAGAGGTTCGAGGCGTTCATCGTGGGTCTCCGCTCACCAGCGCTTCGTCTTCATGTTCTGGGTATGCACGTGCCCGCCCTTCTTGACCGGCGCGACGATCCGGCCGACATC
>NZ_JBHYDW010000086.1:0-19240 GCF_051860475.1 Elioraea sp.
GGCTATCTGCGCATGCTGCGCGCGCGGGGCGGCACGATCGCGACCGAGGCGCGCGCGGAGGCGATCGAGCGGCGGAACGGCGCGTGGCACGTGACCACGCCGGCGGGCGTGTTCGCCGCGCCGATCGTGGTGAACGCCGCCGGCGCCTGGGGCGACGCGGTCGCACGGCTGGCCGGCGTGGCACCGCTCGGGCTCACGCCGATGCGGCGCACGGCGCTGCTGGTCGATGCGCCGGCCGGGCACGATCCCGCAGCGTGGCCGCTGCTCGGCGATGCCGACCACACCTGGTACGCGCGCCCCGAGGCGCGGCGGAAGATCATGCTGAGCCCGGCGGACGAGACGCCGATGCCCCCCTGCGACGTGCAGCCCGACGAGCTCGACCTCGCACTCGCGATCGACCGCGCGCAGGCCGCGCTCGACCTGCCGGTGACGCGGATCGAGCATCGCTGGGCAGGACTGCGCACCTTCACGCCCGACCGCTCGCTGGCCGTCGGCTGGGCGCTGGGCGCGGAGGGCTTCCTGTGGATGGTCGGCCAGGGCGGCTACGGCATCCAGACCGCGCCGGCGGCCGCGCGGCTCGCGGCCGAGATCGCGCTCGGCCGCACGCCGACGCTCGCGGACGCCGCGCGGCGCTGCGACCCGGCGCGGTTCGCGTAGCGGCGACCGACGCGCCGGGCCCGAGACCCTCCGCTCGGCGGTCCCAGCAGGACGCGGCCTCGGGTCGTTCACGGAACGGACGCTCTTCGGAACGGACGTGCCTGGCCGCCTTCCCCGCAGCCCGGCAGCCCGCCCCTTTCGCGCACGCGCTCCGAGGCTACCCTGCGGGTGTGCTCCCGCTCCCGATCCTCCTCCCCTTCTTCGCCCTGATCGCGCTCGGCTACGCGCTCGGCCGCTTCCCGTTGGCCGCACCCGCGGCCCAGAACGGCCTGCGCATCTTCGTCCTCTACGCCGCGCTTCCCGCGTTCATCTTCCGCTTCGTGGTCGAGGCCGCCACCCCGCCGCCCGCCGCGCTGCTCGCGCCCGTGGCCTTCGCGCTGGCGATGCTTGCCACCGCCGCGACCGCCGCGGCGCTCACTCCGACGCGCTCGCGCGCGCTCGCCGCCATGGGCTCGATCAGCGCGAATGTCGGCTACATGGGCCTGCCGGCGATCGCGGTCTCGCCGCTCGGAGCCGATCCGGCCGCGAGCGGTGCGGCGATCGCGATCCTGGTCATCGACGTGCTCGGCACGATGAACGCCAACATGCTGCTGCTCACGCGCGGCGGCGTCCGCGCGGGCGCGGCGGCGATGCTGCGCGCGCCCCTTGTCTGGGCGATGCTCACCGGCCTCACCGTGCGGTTCTCCGGCATCGCGCTGCCGCAACCCGCGCTGAGCCTGGTCGCGATGCTCGCCGGCGGCGCCGTGCCGGGTGCGCTGATCAGCCTCGGCGCGGCGCTGGCCGTCGGCGGCGGCGCGCTGACGCCCGCGCGGCTGCGCCCCGTCCGCGTGGCCCTGCCCGGCAAGCTCATCCTGCACCCGGCGCTGGCCTGGCTCGCCGCCGCCGCGCTCGGCCTGCCGCCCGGCGCCGCGGCCTCGACGGTGCTGATGGCCGCGACGCCGACCAGCCTCGGCTACTTCCTGATCGCCGGCGCCGGCGGACAGGACATCCGCGCCGCTGCCGCGCTCTGCCTCTGGACCACCGTGCTCAGCCTGCCGACGCTCGCGGCCTGGAGTGCGGCGCTGACCTACGCGTAGTGCGGCTTCGCGTCCTTCGCGTCCTCGGCGCGGCGGATGCTCTGAAGGATCAGCCGCTCGGCCACGTCGGGGCCGCCCCAATCGCCGAGCGTCACCTCCTTGCCCTTCTCCAGATCCTTGTAGTGCTTGAAGAAGTGGGCGATCTGTTCGATCAGGATCGTCGGCAGGTCGGTGTAGCTGCGGATGCCGGAATAGAACGGATGGAGCGTGTCCACCGGCACGGCCAGCACCTTCTCGTCGGCGCCGGCCTCGTCGCGCATCTGCAACACACCCACGGGCCGCGACCGCACGATGCAGCCCGGCACCAGCACGGCCTGGGTGACGATCATCACGTCCATCGGATCGCCGTCCTCGGCCAGCGTGTGCGGGATGAAGCCGTAATTGCCGGGGTAGTACATCGCGGTGTGCAGGAAGCGGTCGACCATCAGCGCGCCGCTGTCCTTGTCGAGCTCGTACTTCACCGGCACCCCGCCCTGCGGGATCTCGACGATCACGTTCACGTCCTGCGGCGGGTTGCGGCCGATCGCGATGCGGCTGATGTCCACGGGGCAAGGCTCCTCGATGGCGGCGCAGCGACCTTAGCGATCCGGCGTCGGCCGCGCCAAGTCCGGCCGTCACGTCGGCGGGACGAACGCCTGGGTGAAAAGCCGCTGGGCGCCGGAGACGGTGAACACAAGGTCGCTTGCCATCACACCCACCCAGGCCAGCACGCCGCCCAGGAACGGGCGCCGAAGCCCGGGCGCGACCAGACGTGCGGCACGGCCGAAGGCGATCGCGGGAAGGACCACGGCAGCGACAACGAGCGCGAGCGCGCCGGCGTTCATGGCGATGCCCGGCGCGGCCTCGATCAACCCGGATGACGGGTCGACCGAGCTGACGGACGTGGCGGCCACCTTCAATCCCACCCAGCCCGAGACGACGCGCCAGACCACGAAGACGAGATAGATCCCGAGTGTCGCAGCCGCCACCTCGCGCCACTGAGCCACACGGCCGGACAGCCGGATCAGCAGCCAGACGAACAGCGCGATCAGGGCGAGCGTCACGGCCATCGACAGGATTTGCGCCACGCCTGGCAAGGGCAGGGCGCCCGCGGCTTCGCGCACCGCTGCGATCTCGCCGGCCAGCGGCGCCACCGCCGATGCCGCGCCGATCCGCTGCATGATCGCGCCGTAGATCCAGTAGCCCGCGGCCGAGAGCGCGGCGGCACGAAGCAGATGGGCATCAAGCCGCTTGTCGTCCGCCCGGCCGTTGGCCAGCACCAGATCCGTCGGCATGCGTGCCAGCAGGGCATCGCGCAGGATCGCCAGCCACGTCCGAAGCTCGCCGATGCCGATCACGGGTCCCGAAACCATCCGTTCCGCGGGCGTCAAGACTGCGCGGACCGGCGGGGCGGCGTCAATGCGCCCTGCGCCGCGCTTGCGCCGTCTCCGGGACGGTGGGCATGATCGCCGCATCCGGCTGTCCCGAGGAGGAAACAACGCATGCTCCGGCGCCGCCTGCTGGCGTTCGCGGCCCTGCTGCCGCTCACGCTGCCTGTCGCCGCCCAGATCCAGGGCGAGCTGATCGTCACCAAGCAGAGCTTCGAGATCCCGTCCTTCACCACCCGCGCCGGCGCCACCGTGCCGAACCTGCGCATCGGCTATCAGACCGCGGGCAGGCTGAACGCCGCCGGCGACAACGCGGTGCTGATCGCGCATTTCTTCTCCGGCAACAGCCACGCCTTCGGCCGCTACGGCGCCGGGCAGACAGCAGGCTACTGGGACGCGATCATCGGCCCCGGCAAGCCGATCGACACCGACCGGTACTTCGTCGTCTCGGCCGACACGCCGGTGAACCTGAACACCGGCGACCGCAACACCATCACCACCGGCCCCGCGACCGTGAACCCCGCGACCGGCCGGCCCTGGGGAATGGCCTTCCCGGTGCTGTCGATGCGCGACTTCGTCGAGACGCAGAAGGCGCTGCTCGACCATCTCGGGGTGCGGCGCCTCGCTCTCGTCGCCGGCGCCTCGGGCGGCGCGCTCCAGACCATCGAATGGGCGGTGGCCTATCCTGAGATGGTGGCGCGCGCGATGCCGGTGATCGGCACCGACCGGGTCGACGCCTGGCTGATCGGCTGGCTCGACATCTGGGCCGCTCCCATCCGGCTCGATCCGAACTGGAAAGGCGGCGACTACTACGGCGGCCCGGCGCCGGTCGCGGGGCTGGCCGAGGCGCTGAAGATCGTCACGCATCACGCGCGCGACTGGCCCTGGGCCGACACGATCGGCGTGAAGCCCGCCGAGGGGCAGGATCCGCGCCGGTCGGTCACGGAACGCTTCGCGATCGAGAAGTGGCTCGACGATGCGGCCATGGGGCGCGCGCGCATCTCGGATGCGAACCACTTCCTCTACCTGATCCGCGCAAACCAGCTCTTCCTGAAGGAGTACGAGAGCCCCGAGGCCGCGCTCGCCCGCTCCCGCGCCCGCTGGCTGGTGGTGCCGAGTGTGTCCGACCGGGTGTTCCCGATCGAGCACAACCGCCGCCTGGCGGCGACGCTGAAGGAGCAGGGCCGGCAGGTTGAGCTGGTCGAGCTCTCGGGCCCGCTCGGGCACCTGGAGGGCGTGGTGTCGATCGCCAAGGCGGGCGAGGCGATCCGCCGGCTGATGGCGGACTGATCCGGGGACTTGCGCGCCCCCTCCCTGCCCCGCATCACTGGGCGCGGTGGGGCCGGTAGCTCAACGGTCAGAGCGGGCCGCTCATAACGGCTTGGTTGCGGGTTCGAGTCCTGCCCGGCCCACCGGATCCGGCCTGGCGTCTGTGTCGCCGTGCGAGACATCACGCGCGAACGGGCGTATGGTTTCAACCTGCGCGGGAGAGAGAGGCAGAGATCGGGTCTTCGCCAGACCCTCGACAAAGGAGACGCGCCGCCATGTCCGCCCCTGTCGCCGCCAACGTTGCCGTCCCGCTCGACCGCGACATCTTCCTGCGCACCCTGATCCGCCACCTCGCCGGCACGCTCGAGGACGTCGTCGGCCTGACGGACGCCGAAGGCTTCATCAGCGTCGTCGGCGCGGGCATCGGCGAGCAGATCGACGGCCAGTACCGCGCGGCCCTGGCGACGTCCCGCCTCGACCGGACCCAGGTGCGCGACGTCCTGGTCGACCTCAAGCGCCGGATCGAGGGCGAGTTCTACGTGATCGAGGAGTCGGAGGACCGGATCGTTCTGGGCAACCGCGCCTGCCCGTTCGGCGACGCGGTGCTCGGAAGGCCGTCGATGTGCATGATGACCTCCAACGTGTTCGGCTTCATCGCCGCCGAGAACCTCGGCTACGCCAAGGTGGAGCTCCAGGAGGCAATCGCGCGCGGGCATCCAGGGTGCCGGGTGGTGGTGCATCTGAAGCCGGCAGACGTGGAGGGACGCGAGTATTTCAGGCGGGCCGCTGCCGGTGCCTGAGGCCTGGTTCCGCGAGATCACCGCCGCCGACCCGACGCCGAGCCTGCTGGTCCGGCCCGACGGCACGGTGGTGGCCACGAACCCGGCGGCCGACCGTCTTCTGGCCCTTCAGCCGGGCGATGACCTCGCGACGCTCGCCTCCCCCCATCCCGGCGCGTTCCTGACCCGGTGCTCGGGCAGCCGGGAGGGCTATTTCACCGGCCTCGCCTTGCCGCTCCGCAGCGGCGAGCGCGGCTCGTTCCGCTGCGACGGCGCCCTGCTGGCGATGCCCGAGCCGCGGGCACAGCAGCTGGTGATCCTCCGGCTGCGCGACCGGCACGCCAAGTCAGGGGGGTTCGCCGCGCTCGGTGCCAAGATCAGCGAACTGCACGGCGAGATCAGGCGGCACGAGCGGACAGGGCAGCTGCTGAACGCGGTGATCGAGACCGCGGTGGACGGCGTGATCCTGAGCGACGCCCACGGCACCGTGCTGGTGTTCAACCCGGCCTGCGAGAAGCTGTTCGGCTACCGCGCCGAGGAGGTGGTCGGGCGGAACGTGCGAATGCTGATGCCGTCGCCGTTCCGCGACGAGCACGACGGCTACCTCGGCAACTACCACCGCACGGGGAAGAAGCGGATCATCGGCATCGGCCGCGAGGTGGTCGGCCAGCGCAAGGACGGCACCACCTTTCCGATGGATCTCTCCGTCGGCGAGACGAGGCAGGACGAGGAGCGGATCTTCGTCGGCATCATCCATGACCTGACGGCCCGCAAGCGCATGGAGGAGCAGCTTATCCAGGCGCAGAAGATGGAGGCGGTCGGCCAGCTGTCGGGCGGGATCGCGCACGACTTCAACAACCTGCTGACCGTCATCATCGGCAGTGCGGAGACGCTGACCGACCGGCTCAAGGCGCGTCCCGACCTGCAGCACTACACCGAGCTGATCCAGCGCGCCGGCGACCGCGGCGCCGAGCTGACCAGGCGGCTGCTCGCGTTCAGCCGCCGCCAGATGCTGCGCCCGGCCGAGATCGACTGCAACGCGCTGCTGGAGTCGATAGGGACCCTGCTGCGCCGGACCTTGCGCGAGGATGTCGAGCTCCGGATGCAGTTCGATCCGGAACTCTGGCGCGCGATCGCCGATGCCGGGCAGCTCGAATCCGCCGTGCTGAACCTGGCGCTGAACGCTCAGGACGCTATGCTCGACGGGGGGCGGATCACGATCACCACCGCCAATACCCCGCTCGACGAGCGCTATGCCGACTCGCATCTGGAGGTGAAGGCCGGACCCTATGTCATGATCGCCGTCACGGATGACGGGCACGGCATGCCGCCCGAGGTGATCGAACGCGCGTTCGAGCCGTTCTTCACCACCAAGGAGGTCGGCAAGGGCAGCGGCCTCGGCCTCAGCATGGTCTACGGCTTCGTCAAGCAGTCGAACGGCCATGTATCGATCTACAGCGAGCCCGGGCTCGGCACGACGGTGCGGATCTATCTGCCCGCGTCCCGAACAATCGAGGAGGGACGATCGCCGGCGGACGAGCGGGACGAGGGGAACGACCTCATGCCCGTCGGCCGCGAGACGGTGCTCGTGGTCGAGGACGACGCCTTCGTGCGCGCCTATGCGATCGCCAGCCTGACGAGCCTCGGCTACCACGTCGTGCCGGCGATGGACGGACCCGAGGCGCTCGGGATGCTGCAGAACGGCAAGCCGGTCGATCTGCTGTTCACCGACATCGTCATGCCGGGCGGGATGAATGGCTGGGAGTTGGCTGCGCGCGCGCAGCGCCTGCGGCCCGGGCTTCGGGTGCTGCTGACCTCCGGCTATGCGGTCGAGACGCTCGCCGTGCGCGGGCGCGGACACATGGAGATGCTGCTGCTCGACAAGCCCTACCGGAAGGCGGAACTTGCCCGGCGCGTGCGCGAGGCGCTGGCTGCCCGGCCGCTGCCGGAATAGCCGCGCCATCCACACGGCGCCACGCTGCGGTCACGCCATGACCATCGCGCTGCCTTGTGCGTCGGCCACGGTCCGTCCGTCGGCACAGGAGGGTCCCATGCGCCTCGCAACCTCGCTGCTGGGTCTGGTGATCGCAGCCGGGCTCGCCGCACCGGCGACGGCCGGCAGCCAGTCCTCCAACACCTCGAGCAACTGCTCGAACGGCATCTGCACGCGCACCGACACGCTGGTGATCGAGGATCGCCACGGACGGCGCGGCTGGACGCGCACGGATGTCTGGGACGAGCGGCCGCGGCGCGGCTACGGCTATGCCCCGCCGCCGCGCCATCGGCACGGGCCGCGCCAGCCGGAGATCTGGCTCCGCCTCTGGTAGGGACTACTGCGCCGGCACGCGGCGGGGCGCCGGCTGGGGCGGCCCGCCCGCGCGCCAGCGCCGCCAGGCCGCGAGAGCGAACCCGCTGATTCCCTGCGGCATGTAGATGATGAACAGCACCAGCAGCAGGCCATAGATCGTGCCGTCCAGCCCGTGCACATCATGCCCGACCGTCACGCGCAGGCTCTCGGCGAGCAGCAGCGTGATCACCGCGCCGACCGTCGGGCCGAGCTGGACGTACATGCCCCCGGCGATCACCGCGAACACGATCTGCAGCGAGATGCCGATGCCCGAGACCGTCTCCGGATTGATGTAGAGCTGGTACTGCGCATAGAGCGCGCCGCCGAGCGCGGTCATCGCCGCGCTCAGCATGGTGATCGCGAGCTTGGCGCGTGTCACGTTCACGCCGATCGAGGCGGCCGCGTCCTCGTCCTCCGAGGCGGCCTCGAGCGCGTAGCGCAGCATCGAGCGGTCCACCATGCGCCAGATCCAGAGCCCGCCGAGCCACACCAGCAGTGCCAGGTAGAAGAACGTCCCGCGCTCACCGAACTGGAGCGCATAGAGCGAGGTGCCGCCCGGCACGCCTTCAACAGTCATGCCGAGCGACCCGCCGGTGTGCTCGCGCAGCGCGACGATGGTCAGCCGCACCACCTCGCCGAGGGCGAGCGTGACGAGCGCGAAGTAGTGGCCGACGATGCGGAACCGGAAGCACGGATAGCCGATCACCAGCGCGAGCGCGACCGCGACCACGAGCGCGATCGGGATGCCGAGCCAGGGCGTCAGCCCGACGGTCGTCCACAGCAGCGTGGCCACATAGGCACCGACGCCGAGGAACGCGCCATGGCCGAGCGAGACCATGCCGAACCGTCCCATCACCGACCACGAGGTGTAGATGAAGCCCCAGATCAGGATGTTGATCAGCAGGTGCAGATGGTAGTTGCCGATCCCCGTCCAGGGCACGGAAGCGAGCACCGCGACCCCGATCACGGGCACGAGCGGCAGGGCGCGGGCCTGGCTCATCGGCTGAACAGCCCCTGCGGCTTGATGAACATCATGACGATGAAGAAGGCGAAGGCGAGCACGTAGCCCCACTCGATCTGCAGGTAGAACCCGCCGACCGAGATGAACTGCGCGAACACGAAGGCGGCGATGAACCCGCCCGCCATGTTGCCCAGGCCCCCGAGCACGCAGATCATGAAGGTGATCGGCCCGAAACTGAGCCCGATCGCCGGATGCACGTCGTATTGCAGCGCGAGCAGGGACGCTGCCACGCCGGCCATGCCGCCGCCGATCGCCGAGGTGGTCAGGTAGATCTTCCGCGGGTTCACCCCCATGAGCGGCATGATCTCGCGGTCCTGGCTGATCGCGCGGATCGCCGTGCCGAGATAGGTCCGCGTCAGGAACAGCCACAGTACCAGCACGCCGGCGAGCGCGGTGCCGAAGGCGAGGATGCGCGCGAAGCTGAAGAACATCTCGCCGAACTCGACGATCGGCATGCGCAGGCCGAGATTGCGGAACTCGATGCCGAAGGCGAGCGTGGCGGCGGCCTGGAGGAAGAACAGCACGCCGCCGGTCACCAGAAGCTGGTTGATCGGCGCGGTGCCGAGCACGGGGCGGATCACCAGCTGGTGCAGCAGCACGCCGGCCACCGAGACGATCGCGATCGCGATCGGGATCGCGATCACCAGCGGCACGCCGTAGAACGCGTAGAGCCACCAGATCGCGTACATGCCGATCATCACCAACTCGGCGTAGCAGATCCAGACGACGTCGATCACGCCGAACACCAGGTTGAGTCCCAGCGCCAGCAGCGCCAGCACACCGCCGAGCAGCACGCCGTTGATCACGGCCTCGACCAGGAAGATGTCGAACACGCGGGCCCTCCTCGCCTCAGATCCCGAGATAGGACTGGCGGATCTCGTCGGACGCGAGCAGCTCGGCGGCGCTCCCCGAGCGGCGGATGCCGCCGACCTCCAGCAGATAGGCGCGGTCCGCCACCCGCAGCACCTGCTGCACGTTCTGCTCGACGATCAGCACGGTGTAGCCCTCGGCGCGGATGCGCTCGACCAGGCGGAACACCTGCTGCACGATCACCGGCGCGAGCCCCGCCGAGGGCTCGTCCATCAGCAACAGCTTGGGCCCGCTCATCAGCGCCCGCCCGATCGCGCACATCTGCTGCTCGCCGCCCGAGAGCGTGCCGGCGAGCTGGCCGCGACGCTCGCGCATGCGCGGAAACAGCTCGTAGACGAACTCGAGCCGTTCGCGGAACTTCGCCCGCGCCGAGGGCACATAGGCGCCCATGCGCAGGTTCTCCTCCACCGTCAGGCGCGGGAACAGGCGGCGGTTCTCCGGCACATGGGCGATGCCGAGCTCGACCACCTTGTCCGGCGCCATCGGCCCCAGCAGCGTGCCGGTCATGCGGATCTCGCCGGAGGTCGCGGGGATCAGCTTGGAGATCACGCGCAAGAGCGTGGTCTTGCCCGCGCCGTTCGGGCCGATCACCGCCACCGCCTCGCCGGCCTTCACCTCCAGGCTCACGTCGAACAGCGCGCGGAAGCTGCCATAGCCGGCGGAGACGTTGCGCACCTCCAGCATCGTCTCGCCGCTCATGCCGCGCTCTCCTCGCCGAAGGCGATGCGCTCGGTGCCGAGATAGATCTCGATCACGCGCGGATCGGCGGCGACCTCGCGCGGCAGCCCCTCAGAGATCTTCTCGCCGTGATCCAGCACGATCACCCGGTCCACCACGCGCATGAGCACACCCATGATGTGCTCGACCCAGATGATGGTGATCCCCTTGTCGCGGCGGATGCGCCCGAGCATATCGGCCGCCTGGTCCATCTCGGACTCGTCGAGCCCGCCTAAGCTCTCATCGGCGAGCAGCAGGCGCGGCTGGGTCGCGAGCGCGCGGGCGAGTTCCAGCTTCTTCAAGCCGGCGGCGCCAAGGCTTGCGACCTCGGCGCGCGGGTCGGTCGGCAGGCCCACCAGGGCGAGCGCCTCCTCGGCCTGGGCGTGGGTTCGCGCGCGCGGCACATCCTCGCGCTGGCCGAAATACGCCGCGGTGACGACGTTCTCCAGGATCGTGAGCTTGCGGAACGGCCGGGGGATCTGGAAGGTGCGGCCGATGCCGCGGTGGCACACCTCCACCGGCTTGAGCCCGCCGATCTCCTCGCCCTCGAATCGGATCGAACCTTCGGACGGGCGCAGCATCCCGGCGATCATGTTGAAGGTGGTGGACTTGCCCGAACCGTTCGGGCCGATCAGGCCGAGGATCTCGCCCTGTTCGAGGCCGAAGGAGACGCGGCTGACGGCTGTGAAGCCGCCGAACCGGCGCGTCAGGTCGGTGACGGTCAGCATCATGCCGGGAACGGAGATGCGGGCGCGGCGGAATGTACGACCGCCGCGCCCAGGGTCTCAGCGGGCCGCGTAGGGATGGTTCGCGGGCAGCGGGATCACCGGGTCGACGGTGCGCAACGCGCGCGGCCAGACGATCTTGGTTTCGCCGCCGATGTACTGCATCACCACCGGCGTGGAGCGCGCGTTCTGCCCCGCCAACGGGTGGCCGGGCGGATTGAAGCGCACGCCGTAGCCCTGGATCGTGCCGCCCTCGGGGATGTCGGTCTCGAGGGCCGCCTTGCGCAGCGCCTCGGGATCGATCCCGCCATGGGTGCGGATCGCGCGCGGCAGCACGTCGGTCAGAAAGATCCAGGTCTGGTTGAAGCCCATCGAGGTGTGCGGCGGCACCTCCTGCGCGTTCGTCTCGGCCTTGTAGCGGCGCACCATCTCGGCGGTGAGGTCGCCGAGCCCGGGCGCGAGCGACGTCGGGTCGAGCAGCTGGGCGGCCACCGGATCGACGTTGAAGATGAAATCGGCGTCGCGGCCGAAGCTCGCGACCAGCCGGTCGATCTGGCCGTAGCCCGCGCCGTGGCCGATCAGCGCGCGCCAGCGCAGGCCGAGCTCGCGCGACTGGCGCAGGAACAGCGTGATGTCGGGGTTGTAGCCGGTGTGCAGAATGACGTCCGGCCGCTCGCGGCGGAGCTTGGTCACGAGCGAGGAGAGGTCGGGCGCGGTCGCCGCGTAGCCCTCCTTGAGCACGACATTCATGCCGAGCTCCTTGCACTTCGCCTCGTTGCCCGAGGCCACGCCGGCGCCGTACGGCCCGTCCTCGTAGATGATCGCGACGCGGACATCCTGCGGCCGCTTGCCGAGCTTCTCCTGCGCGACCTCGTTGATGAAGGTGCACGAGGCCTCGCCGAACTGGTCGGAGTGCACCTGGGCGCGGAACACGTATTCCAGGTTGCGGTCGCGGAACACGGCGGAGGCGACGCAGACATTCGCCCACATGAAGCGCTTCTGCGCGTTCACGCGCTGCGCCATCGGCACGCAATGCGCGCTCGAATAGACGCCCATGATGAGGTCGACCCGCTCCTGCTCCATCAGGCGCGTCGCCTCGTTGATCGCCACCTCGGTGCGCGACTGCGCGTCGGCGTAGATCGCGTTGATGCGGTGGCCCTCGACGCCGCCGCGCTCATTGATCATGTCGATCGCGATCTTGGTGCCGATCGCCGAGGCGAGCGAGCCGCCGCCGGCGAAGGGCCCGGTGTAGTCGAAGATCACGCCGATCTTGATTTCCCTGGGCTGGGCCACGGCCGACGCCGTCAGCGCGACGGCCGCAACGGCCGCAAGCGCCCCCCGCCGGAGATAGCGCTCTCCCACCATGCCATATCCTCCCCGTTGCCTTGCGGGACGGGATTCGTCCCGGCTTGGCGGCATGTTCGGGTGCGGCTCGCGCGCTTGTCAATCACGACGAGCGCGGAGGCTAGCCTCGCGCGAAGGAGAGCCCCTCGCGCGCGTGCCACCACCTGCCGCCCAGCACCACGGCGTCGGAGACGATCCGCTTGTCGCCTTCGAGGTGCTCGCCGACCACATCGACGTAGTCGAAGCGCCCCTCCTGCACCGACAGGATGGTCGCGTCGCCCGGGCTGCCCAGACGGAGGCTGCCGAGCTCCGACCGCTTCAGCGCCATCGCCGCGTTGACCGTGCTCGCACGGATCACCTCCGGCAACGGGACGCCGAGGCAGAGGAACTTCGACAGCGTGGTCACCTGGTCGAAGGCGGGCCCGTCGATGCAGAGCACGTGCACGTCCGAGGAGATCGTGTCGGGCATGAAGCCGTTCGCCAGCATGGCGCGGGCGGTACGGAACGCGAACGAGCCCTTGCCGTGGCCGATGTCGAAGAGCACGCCGCGCTCGCGCGCCGCCAGCACCACCTGTTTCACCCGGCCCTGCGGCGTGACCGGCGCATTCGGGAAGGGACGGAAGGCGTGGGTCAGCACGTCGCCCGGCCGCAGCCGCTCGACGACCTCCTCGTAGGAGGGCGGCGGATGGTCGATATGCGCCATCAGCGGCATCCCGACCTCCTCCGCGACCTGCAAGGCGATGTCGAGGGGTGCGGTGCCGGAGGTGCCGGAGGCGTGCTTGCCGACGCGCACCTTGATGCCGACGATCACGTCGCGATTGGCATCCGCCACCGCGACCGCGTCGATCGGGTTCATCAGCCGCATCTCCTCGCTCTCGCCGACCATGACGCGCTCGGAGAAGCCGTAGATGCCGGCGTGCGAGACGTGCAGATAGGCGAGGATGCGCGCCTGGCTCCGCTCGATCACGTGCTTGCGGAAGCCCATGAAGTTGCCGGGTCCCGCGCTGCCGGTGTCCACCGCGGTGGTCACACCGGAGGACCGGCAGAACTCGTCGGCGTCGATGCCGAGCGAGGTGCCGTGCACATAGACATGGGTATGCAGATCGATCAGCCCCGGCGTGACGATGTGGCCGGCGACGTTGCGCAGCTCCGCCCCCGGCGAGGGCGTGATCGAGGGTGCCACCCGCGCGACCTTGCCGCCGGCGAAGGCGACATCGGCCACCGCGTCGAGGTTCTGCGACGGGTCGATCACGCGTCCGCCGGTGAGGATGAGGTCGAAGTCCATCGGGCGCGGTCTCCCTGGGTGCGTGCGCTGTGCGGGGGCACGCAACGGGTAGCGGATGATCGCCGCCGCGACCATCCCCTGCCGTGCGACGTTCCGGCGCGGTGTGGGCGGCGCCGGGATGCGGCGCCACCCGGAGCCCGCGAGTCAGCCCTCGAGAATGAAGGTGAGGTCCATCGTCACGCGGTACTCGGCGATCTTGCCGTTGGCCACACTCGCCTTCTGGTCGATCACGTGCAGGCCGGTGATGCCGCGCAACGTCTTGCTCGCGCGGGTCAGCCCCTCGCGCACGGCCGCCTCGAAGCTCTCCGACGAGGCCGCGGTGATCCTGGACACGCTGGCGACTGCCATGGCCGTCCTCCCTTGCGGTTGGCCGACGCGGAACATCCCGGTCGGCGCAACGACGATAGCGCGCAACGGGCGGCGGAGGTGAGTCAAGGCTGGACGGGTATGCCAGCAGGCGGAGCCCCAGCCCGAGAGCCGCACAGATCCCGAGCGTGCGGAACATGCCGAGGTGGAACACGAACAGTGCGGCGAAGCCGACCGCGGCGACGATCGCCGCGCGCAGGTCGATCTCGTCGAGTTCACGCTGCTGAAGGCGTATCTGAACGCCGGGCGGCTCGACGACGTGCAGCGTCTGCTGCGCGAGCGGCGCGCCGGCGCGATCGTGATGCCGATCGCGGGCCTGCCCGCCCTGCACTGAGCGGAGGCCAGCCTGTCAGCCGGAAGGCAGGATGTTCTGATTGGCGCGGAACAGGTTGGTCGGGTCGTACTTCGCCTTCAGCGCCGCGAGCCGCGCGTAGTTCGCACCGAACGCCGCGCGGATGCGCTCCTCGCCCTCCTCGCCGAGATTGTTCAGGTACACCCCGCCGGTGGCGAAGGGCCGCATCGCCTCCCAGATGCCACGTGCCCAGGCGATATTGCGCGCATCCACCGCCGGGTCCTCCCAGATCGCGATCGGGATGCAGTCCCAGGCGGCGTCGCGGTTGGCATAAGCCGTTGCGTCCGCCGGCACACGCGCGATCGCGCCGCCGACCTGCTGGAGCCCGAGCTTTGACGTCGGCGAGGGAACCTCGGCGAAGCGCTCCATCAGCACGTCGATCGCCGCATCCGGCAGATCGTTCAGGAAGTGCGACTTCCAGTAGTAGCGCCGCCCGCGCGGGAACATCCCGTCGGCCGCGCATTGCAGCGCCGTGTAGGCGATCGGCCCGACGGCATCCTGCATTGGCTTCGGGTCCATCTCGCGCAGCGGCCTGAGCGCCTGCTCGCCCTCCGCGATCGGCCCGGCATAGCAGGCGGAGATCGCGAACACCGGCGCGCCGGCGGGGCCGGTGAGCAGCACGCCGAGCGCATCCACCGCATCCGGCGCGGCGAGGCAGAATTGCGCGTAGCGGCGCATCGCCTCGCGCGCATCCGCCCAGCCCCAGATCAAGAGCCCGCCCAGCACGGTCGGCCCCAGCGGATGCAGCCGGTACGTGAACTCCGTCACGACACCGAAATTGCCGCCGCCGCCGCGCAGGCCCCAGAGCAGATCGGGGTTCTCCTCGGCGCTCGCACGCACGATCCGCCCGTCGGCCAGCACCACCTCGGCCGCCAGCAGGTTGTCGCAGGCGAGCCCATGCTTGCGTCCGAGCCGGCCGAGCCCGCCGCCCAGCGTCAGGCCGGCGATGCCGGTGTCGCTGTTCACGCCCATGGTGGTGGCAAGCCCGTGCGCCTGCGTCGCGGCGTCGAACTCGCCGAGCAGCAACCCTGGCTCGGCGCGCGCGATGCGTCGGCCACGATCGACCTCGACGCGCTTCATCGGCGAGAGATCGATCATCAGCCCGCCATCGCAGGAGCTCTGCCCGGCGATGCTGTGCCCGCCGGCGCGCACCGCGACCGGCAGCCCGGCTTCGCGGGCGAACCGCACCGCCGCGGCGACATCGGCGGCGCTCGCGCAGCGCGCGATCGCCGCCGGCCGCTTGTCCACCATGCCGTTCCAGAGCCGGCGGACCTGATCGTAGTCGGCATCGTCGGGCCGCATGAGCGTGCCACGAAGCTGCGTCCGCAGCCAGTCGAGGGTGCCTGGCAGCGACGCTGGAACCGGGTCGAGAGACACCGCAGGTGTCATGCCCTGCATGGCGATCGTCCTCCGCATCCCGACCGGTGCGAGACCCCGGCGTCTCCGGTCGTCGGGTGGACCTCCCGCCGAGGATGCTGCCGCTCGGACGGATCGCCAAGCAAATGCGGAGTTTTCATCGCGTGGATGAACTAGATTCAGCTATGCTGCGCTCATGCGGAGACAACTGCCGCCGCTCACCGCGTTGCGGGCGTTCGAGGCCGCCGCCCGCCACCTGAGCTTCGCGGCGGCAGCGGCCGAACTCGGCGTGACGCCGACCGCGATCAGCCACCAGATCCGCGAACTGGAACTGGCCTGCGGACAGGCGCTGTTTCGCCGCCGGCCGCGCCCGCTGGTGCTCACCGAGGCCGGGCAGCGCCTGTTTCCCGTGCTGCGCGCGGGCCTCGACGACTTCGCGGCCGCGGTCGCCGCGCTGCGCGAAGCGGAGCCCCGAGAGACGCTCAGACTGACCACGACCAATGCTTTCGCGCATCTCTGGCTCGTGCCGCGACTGGCGGAGTGGCGGAAGCGACGGCCGGACATCACGCTCGAGATCATCGGCACCGATGCGCAGCTGGATCTGCGTGCCGGCGAGGCCGACCTCGCGATCCGTTACGCGCGCACGGCACCGCCCGGCCTCGTCACACGCGAGATCCTGCGCGACCGGCACTGGCCGATCTGCAGTCCCTCGCTGCTGCCGGGCGGCACGCCCGCCCGCCGCCCGAGCGAACTGCTGCGCCTCACCCTGATCCACATGACCTGGGGGGCGTGGCTCGCCGAGCCGCCGGACTGGAGCCATTGGCTGGCGGCCGCCCGGCGCATCGAGCCTGGCCTGGCGTCGGCCGGTCACGCGGGCGCGCTCTCGTTCCGCGAGGAGTTGCATGCGTACGAGGCTCTGCTCGCCGGTCAGGGGATCGCGATCTACAGTGACCTCCTGGCCGCGCGCGCCCTGGCGAGCGGCCGGCTGGTGAAGGCCTTCGACCTCTCGCTGCTCGGGCTCGGTTTCCTCCTCACCCATGTTCCGGACCATCGAAAGCAGGCGGCGATCGCGGCCTTCTCGGCGTGGATCGAGGAAGCAGCCGCGGCCACGCCGCCCGAGCGGCGCGGTGCCGCAGGCGCCGGAAACGCGTCGGCCAGCACCTGAGCTACGTCGCGAGTCGTAGCGCCAGCCCCAGCCCGGCGCAGATCCCGAGCGTGCGGAACATGCCGAGGTGGAACACGAACAGCGCGGCGAAGCCCACGGCCGCGACGATCGCCGCGCGCGGATCGAGGCTCGACAGCACTGGCGCCGGCAGATCGACCGGCCCGGCCTGCCAGCGCCCGACCTCGCCGAACAGCACCGGTACCGCAACGACGAGGGCGAGATTCGCGATCACGCCGACCACCGCGGCGGTGATGGCGGCGAGCGCCGAGGCGAGCTCGCGCCGCGCCGCGATCCGCTCAACCGACGGCCCGCCGAGGAAGATCCAGGCGAAGGAGGGCGCGAAGGTGACGAACACAGAGAGCGCGCCGCCGGCGACGCCGGCCCAGAGCCCGGCCTCGCGGAAGGCGGCGAGGTGGGCGACGAACTGCAGCACCAGGATGGTCGGGCCCGGGGTCGTTTCGGCGAGCGCGAGCCCGTCCACCATCTCGCCGGCGCTGATCCAGCCATGGAGATTGACCGCGTCCTGTGCGACCCAGGCGAGCACGGCATAGGCGCCGCCGAAGGTCACCACCGCCATCTTGGCGAAGAACAGCGCGATGTCGCCGAACACGCCGCCCGCGAGCGCGAAGGCGCCGACGGTCGCGAGCCAGACCGCCAGGGCAACAAGGCCCGCTTGCCGTGCGGTCGCCGCGCGCACCTGGCGCAACGCGGCCGAGGCCGGATCGTCCAACAGGCGATCGATCGCGCCCGATGCCGGGCCCGAGCCGGCCTTGCCGTGACCCATCGCGGCGAACCACGGCAGACCTGCGAGTCCGGCGCCGAATCCGATCGCGCCGGCGCCGAGCACCACCAGCGGGAACGGCCCGTGCAGCGCGAACAGGGCGAGGAACGCGGCAACCGCCAGCGCCACCGCCACGGGACCGTGCAGCGCGCGACGGGCGATCTTCCACAGCGCCTCGGCGATGATCGCGAGCACGGCACCCTTCAGGCCGAAGAACAGCGCCTCGATCAGCGTCACCTGGCCGTAGAGCCCGTAGATCGCGGCGAGCAGCGCCATCAGCACGGCCCCCGGCAGCACGAACAGCACGCCGGCGACGAGCCCGCCCGCGACCCCGTGCATCAGCCAGCCGAGATAGGTGGCGAGCTGCTGCGCCTCCGGCCCCGGCAGCAGCGTGCAGTAGTTGAGCGCGTTGAGATAGCGCCGCTCGCCGACCCAGCGGCGCTCGTCCACCACCATCCGGTGCATCATCGCGATCTGGCCCGGCGCGCCGCCGAACGAGAGCAGGCCGACGACCAGCCAGAGCCGTGCCGCCTCGCCAAAGGAGGGCAGCGCCGGCGCCTCTGTGCGGGTCATGCCTTCGGCGACCATCCGTGGGTCTCCTCCTGCAGGTCCCGGCACCAGAGATAGAGCGCGTCATAGAGCGCGACGCCGTGCCGCAGCATGGCATGATCGTCGTGCGCGAACAGCGCCGATAGGCCGAGCGATGCGGCGAACAGCCCGGCCGCGGCCGGGTGAAGATGGTACGTGGCCGTATCAGCGCCGCGCACCATCAGCGCGAGCCTGGCCAGCGCCGGATCCGCGAGCCCCTTGTCCTCGATCAGCGTGTCGAAGGTGCAGCCCGCGCCGCGATGGGTGAAGACCACGTTCTCGACGTCGAACGGTGTCGCGCCGGCCGCCTCGGCGACCGGGGCGACCTCGCGCGTCGGCACGAACAGGAACCGCGCGTCGGGATCGAGGACGCGTCGGATCAGCCACGGGCAGGCGAGCCGGTCGATCTTCGGCCGCTCGCGCGTCACCCAGAGCGTGGGCGGGGTCTTCGGCGCGAGCGGCAGACCGGCAGCACGCCAGCCCTCGATGCCGCCGGCGAGGATGCGCGCGTCGAACCCGCCGGCGCGCAGGGTGGCAGCGACACCCTGGCTCACCTCGTGGCCGTGCACGCAGTACGCAACGACCGGACGGTGCGGCTCGAGCGTGCCGGCCCAGCTCGCGACCGCCTCGGGATCGCGATGGATCGCGCCCGGGATGGTGTCGGCCGCCTCGCGCCAGCGCTCCTCGCGCCGGACGTCGAGCAGCGTGGGCGGCGGGAAGCGCCGCAGCAGCGGCAACAGGGATTCAGGGGTGATGGTGACGGATGCCATTCGTGCAAGCCCTCCATGACCGGCCGCGCGGGCCGGCGTGAAGGCAGGGCTTGGACGGGGACCGTCTGACGGGGAGCCTGCGTCGTCCCCGTGGCGGCGCAGAGATCACATCGCGGGGCCGAGGGTCAAGCGGTTTGTTTCGCCGCCCCGTCGATCAGGACGGCGAAGGACGACGACGGCTCGGCGCCGGCGAGGAACGACGCGTCCCCGCCGCGGAGCGCGCGCGCCCCCGCGACCGTCGCCGTCATCGCGTGGCGGTAGAGCGCGGCCCCGAGCGAGATCCGCTTCACCCCGGCCGCGAACAAATCGGCGAAGGGCACGAGGCCGCTCCTAGGCCGCGTGGACAAAGTTCACGAGGGGGATTCCCCCGACGCGGCTGAGTGTGATTCGAGGCTGATCTTCATG
>NZ_JBHYDW010000087.1:0-19178 GCF_051860475.1 Elioraea sp.
AGGATGTCGATCACCTCGACGCCAAGCCGTCGCAGGCTCGCCTCCACGGCACGGAACGCGTAGCGGCGCGACAGGCCGCGTGCGTTGGGTCCCTCGCCGGTGGGGTTGGCGATCTTGGTCGCCAGCACCCACCAGTCGCGATGCGCCGCGATCGCGCGACCGACGACCTCCTCCGAGGCGCCAGCGCCATAGACATCGGCCGTGTCGATGAAGTTCACGCCCTGGTCGCGCGCACGCTCGACGATGCGCCGGCTGGTCGCCTCCTCGGTCGCGGCCCCGAACATCATCGTGCCGAGACAGAGCGGCGAGACCTTCAGGCCGCTGCGGCCGAGCGTGCGGTACTTCATGGGCGCGATCCTCTCCGGCTGCGTGTTCGCGCCTGCTGATCCCACCCCCGGACGATACTGTCCACCCGGACGCTACAGGAAGCTCACCGGATCGACGTCGATATCGATGCGTGCCTGGCGCGGCACATCCGCCGCCGCCAGCCATGTCCGCATCAGCGCCTGCACGTCCACGTCGCGCGCGGCCTTCAGCAGCAGCCGCCGCCGGTGCATGCCGCGCAGGATCGACAGCGGCGCGGGCGCGGGCCCGAGCACGAGGAACCGCTCGCCCGCGGGTGCGGCCCGCCGCAACGCCGTCGCTGCCGCATCGGCGATCGCCGCCTCGCCCGCCGAGACGATCACCGCGACCAGCCGTCCGAACGGCGGCCAGCCGCCGGATCGCCGCGCCGCCATCTCCTCGGCGACGAAACGGTCGATATCGCCCGACACCAGCGCCTGCATCACCGGATGGGCGGGCTGCCACGTTTGCAGCAGAACCCTGCCCGCCTGCGCCGCGCGTCCCGCGCGCCCACCCACCTGGTGCAGCACCTGGAACGTCCGCTCCGCCGCGCGCAGATCGCCGCCCGCGAGCCCAAGATCCGCATCCACCACGCCGACCAGCGTCAGGTGCGGAAAGTGCCACCCCTTGGCGACGAGCTGCGTGCCGACGATCAGGTCGATCTCGCGGTTCTCGATCATCGCCGCCATCGCCGCGGCCGAGTGCGCGCCGTGCACCGTGTCGCTGCTCATCTCCAGCACGCGCGCGGTGGGGAACAGCGTGCGCACCTCCTCGGCCACGCGTTCCACGCCCGGACCGATCGCGGTGAGCGAGCCCTCCGCGCCGCATTCCGGGCAGGTCTCGGGCGCCGGCTCGCTGTGGCCGCAATGGTGGCATTGCAGCGTGCGCGTGTAGCGGTGCTCGACCAGCCAGGCGGTGCAGTTGCGGCACTCGAAGCGGTGTCCGCAGGCACGGCAGAGTGTGAGCGGCGCGAAGCCACGGCGGTTCAGGAACAGCAGCGCCTGCTCGCTCCGCGCGAGCGTCGCCTCGATCGCCGCGACCAACGGCGGGGCGAGGAAGCGCCCACGCGGCGGCGGCTCGCGCCTGAGGTCGATCGCGGCGACCTCGGGCAGGCCGGCCTCGCCATGCCGTTCGGGCAGATGGAGCCGCGCGTAGCGGCCGCGCTCGACATTCGCGAGCGTCTCCAGCGACGGCGTCGCACTGACGAGCACGCAGGGGACGTTCTCGATGCGCGCGCGCACCACCGCCATGTCGCGCGCGTGGTAGGCGACGCCGTCCTCCTGCTTGAAGGCGGTCTCGTGCTCCTCATCCACCACAACAAGGCCGAGCGCGGCGAAGTTCAGCCACAGCGCGGAGCGCGCGCCGACCACGATCGGTGCGCGGCCCTCTGCCACCGCGCGCCAGGTCGCGCGCCGGCGCGCGCCGGCGACCTCGGAGTGCCAGACCGCGGGCGGGGCGCCGAAGCGCGCGGTGAAACGGTCGATCACCTGCGCCGAAAGCGCGATCTCCGGCAGCAGCACCAGCGCCTGACGCCCGCGGGCGATCGTTTCGGCAACCGCTTCGAGATAGACCTCGGTCTTGCCCGAGCCGGTGACACCGTCGAGCAGCGTGACACCGAACCGCGCGGCCCCGACGGCATCGCGCAGCATCGCCGCGGCGTCGCGCTGCGCAGATGTAAGCGCGGGTACGAGCGCATCCGCGCGCGGCCGCGCATCGTGCAGCCCCGCCATCTGCGCAGGCGCGAGCATCCCCGCATCCGCCATGCCGCGCAGCACACCGGGCGTGACGCCGGCCGCACGCGCGAGGTCGGAGCCGGTCCAGACCAGCCCCGGCGCGCCGCGCACCACCTCCAGCACGCGCGCGCGCTCTGCCGTCACGCGCACGCCCTCCGGCAGTGCCTCCGCCAGCCGCCAGCCGACACGCGGCCGCGGCGCCTCGGTCGCGGCGGGGATCGGCAGCGCCATGCGCAGCACCTCGCCCGGCGCGCTCAGCGTGTAGTCCGCCACCCAGTCGATGAAACGCATGAGCGCAGGGCGGAGCGCGGGCGTTGGCACCGCCGAGGCGATCGGGCGCAGCTTCGCCGCCGGCACCGTGCCGTCCGCCTCGCCATGCCACACCACGCCGTACAGCACGCGCGGGCCGAGCGGCACGGTCACCACCGCGCCGGGCGCGACCTCCATCGCCGGCGGCACCGCGTAGTCGTAAGCGCCGTCGAGCGGCAGGGGCAGCAGCACGGGCATGCGCGGACGCACGCCCGCGTCATCCGCCCGTCGCTTTCCCCCGGCCCCGGCCACGGTTATGGTGCCCCCGACTCCGCCATGGATGGAAGTTTCGCATGAAGTTCTTCGTGGACACCGCCGACATCGCCGAGATCAAGGCGCTCGCCGCACTCGGCATGGTCGATGGCGTCACCACCAATCCCTCGCTGATCGCCAAGTCGGGGCGCAAGATCACCGAGGTGATCGTCGAGATCTGTGCGGCCGTGCCCGGCCCGGTCTCGGCCGAGGTCACCGCGACCGAGTTCGAGCCGATGATGAAGGAGGCGCGCTTCCTGCGCGGCCTCGCCGGGAACGTCGTCGTCAAGCTGCCACTGACGATGGAGGGGCTGAAGGCGTGCAAGGCGCTCTCGGAGGAGGGCGTGCAGGTGAATGTCACGCTCTGCTTCTCGGCCGCACAGGCACTGCTCGCGGCGAAGGCGGGTGCCGCCTATATCAGCCCCTTCGTCGGCCGGCTGGATGATGTCGGCCAGGACGGCATGGCGTTGATCGCCGAGATCGTCGAGATCTACGCGAACTACGATTTCGCCACGGAGGTGCTGGTCGCCTCGGTGCGCAACCCGGTGCACGTCGTGCAGGCGGCGAAGCTCGGTGCCGATGTCGCGACCGTGCCGCCGTCGGTGCTGCGCCAGCTTTTCCAGCACCCGCTGACCGACAAGGGCCTCGCGGCGTTCCTCGCCGACTGGGCCAAGACCGGGCAGTCGATCCTGTGAGCCCCGACCGGCCCCGCTCGCGCAGACGGGCCGGCACGGTCGAGCCCGACGCGGACGAGGCCGCCTTCGTCGAGGCGTTCCTGCGCGCCCATCCCGGCTTCCTCGCGGACCGTCCGGCACTCTACCGCGCGCTGACGCCGCCCAGGCGCGTGCACGGCGAACGGCTCGCCGATCACATGGCGGCGATGCTTGAGGCCGAGCGCGAGCGCGGCGTGGTGTTGCGCGACCGCACCGAGGCGCTGCTGGCCGCGGGCCGCGCCAATGCCGCGATCCAGTCGCGTGCGCAGCGCGCGGTACTTGCCGTGCTGGCCGCACGGGGCGCAGCCGAGGCGCTCGACATCATCGTGCAGGACTGGCCGGCGTTGCTCGGCGTCGATGTCGTCGCGGTCTGCGCGGAGGCGCGCGCGCTGCCGCTCGCGCGGCCCCTGCCGCGCGGCTTCGTCGCGCGCATGGTGGCGTCCGGCACGCCGGTCGCGCTGCGCGCGCAGGCGTTCGACACCGAGACGCTCTACGGCGAGGCGGCCGCGCTGGTCGCCTCCGATGCGCTCGCGCGCCTGCCGCTGCCCAAGGGCGGCGAGGCGCTGCTCGCCTGCGGCGCGCGCGACCCCGGCGCCTACGAGCCGGGCCAGGGCACCGACGTGATCGCCTTCCTCGCCGCCGTCGCTGCCGTGGCACTGACCCGCATGCCATGACGGCCGAGCAGGCGCTCGCCGCGTTCCTCGACTGGCTGGCCGCCGAACGCCGCGCCGCGCCGGCGACACTCACCGCCTACCGCAACGACATCGGCGGGTTCCTGGTCTTCCTGACGCGCCATCTCGGCGCGACGCCCGACCGCGCGGCACTCGGCACCCTGACGGCGGCCGATTTCCGCGCCTGGCTCGCCGCGCGCGCAACCGACGGCGTGACCAACGCGACGCGTGCGCGCGGCCTCGCCGCCATTCGCAGCTTCTTCCGCTTCCTCGCGCGCAGCGGCGGGCCGGACTGTCCGGCGATCCGGCTGCTCGCGACGCCGAAGGTGCGCGCCCCGGCGCCGCGCGCGCTGAGCCGGATCGATGCCGGCACGCTCGCCGCGCAGGCGGGGACGCTTGCCGACGAGCCGTGGATCGCCGCGCGCGATGCCGCACTCGTGCTGCTGCTGTACGGGTGCGGGCTGCGCGCGGCCGAGGCGCTCGGGATGCGGCGCCGCGACGCGCCGCTGCCGGGCGGAACCACGAGCCTGCGCGTGCACGGCAAGGGATCGAAGGAGCGCGACGTGCCGGTGCTGCCGGTGGTGCGTGAGGCCGTCGCCGAGTACCTCCGGCTCTGCCCGCATCCGCTCGCGCCTGATTCGCAACTGTTCCGCGGCGCGCGGGGCGGTCCGCTCAATGACCGGCTGCTCCGGCTGGCGCTCCAGCGCGCGCGCGCCGCGTTCGGTCTGCCGGACCACGCGAGTCCGCATGCGCTGCGCCACAGCTTCGCGACCCATCTTCTGCATGCGGGCGCCGACCTCCGCGCGATCCAGGATCTGCTCGGCCATGCCAGCCTCTCGACCACCCAGCGCTACACCGCGGTGGACGAGGCGCAGGTGATGAGCGTCTGGAAGCGGGCCCATCCGCGCGCGGCGGGACGGGCCTAACTCGTCCGCCCGGCGGCCCGTCCCGCGGCCACGGCTGCGACCACGCCACACGCCGCCATCACCCAGGGCATCGGCGCGACCGAGGCCGCTGCCGCCGCCACCGCCCCGCCCGCGATCTGGATCGCGCCGGCAAGGCTCGCCGCGGTGCCGGCACGGTCCTTGAACGGGGCGAGCGCCTCGGTGAAGGCGGCCGGCAGCGCGAAGCCAAGGCCGATCACGAACACCAGCATCGTCACGTTCACCGCGTGCTTGCCGAACATCCCGACCGGGGCGAGCGCGGCCATGCCCAATCCGCCCGCCAGCATCAGCGCCACCCCGATCGCCATCGCCCGGCCCGGGCTGCCGCGCTTCATCAGCCCGCGCGCGGCCGCCCCGCCCGCGAGCACGCCGAGCACCGCGATCAACGGATAGACCGCGTAGGCCATCGGCGTCAGGCCGAAGACCGTGATGTAGAGAGTCGGACTGCCGGCGCCGAACGCGAACAGTCCGCCCATCGCCCCCGCCGCCACCAAGGCGGGCGGGGGGAACCGGCGATCGCGCCAGACCGCGCGGTAGTCGGCCAGCACGGCGCGGAGGTCGAGCCGCGGCGCGCGCATCCGGCTGGTCTCCGGCATTGCCGCCGCTGCCCAGACGAGCACGCCGACACCTGCGGCGGCGGTGGCCCAGAAGCCGAGCCGCCAACCCTGGACCTGTTCGAGCGCAGCGCCGGCGAGCGGCGCGAGGGCAGGCACCGCCGCGGTTGCCATCGACAGTGCCGCCATGCCGCGGCCGAGCGCCCTGCCGTCCGCCCCATCGCGCAGCGACGCACGCGCGACCACCAGCCCGGCCGCGCCGCCCGCGGCCTGCACGGCGCGGCCGGCCAGCAGCATCCAGAACACCGGGGCGAGCGCGGCGAGGACGCTGCCGAGCGCGAACATCCCGAGCGCGGCGAGCACCACCGGGCGCCGCCCATGCCGATCCGACAGCGGGCCCCAGAGCAGCTGCGACGGCGCGAAGGCCGCGAGGAACACCGCGACCACCAGTCCGGCCGCGCCGGCGCCGAACTCGGCCCCGATCGCCGGCAGGCTTGGCAGCGGCAGGTTGGCGGCGACCTGGCCGATCCCGGCCACGCAGGCGAGCAGGACGAACGGAATGGACGGGGCAGGCGCCGAGAGGGCGGCGGTCGTGGTGCCGGTCCTGGGCGCTCCGTCCATGCGCCGGACCTTCGCGGCAGCGGTGGCGCGCGTCAACGTCTCGTCGGCCCGCCCGCGGCGAGCATGGTGCCGGCGAGGATCAGCGCGATCCCGGACGCGGCGACGGCATCGGGGACGAGGCCGAACAGCAGCACATCGAAGCCGAGCGCCCAGGCAAGCTTCACGTACTGCCAGGGTTGCAGCGCGGCGACCTCGGCCCGCTGCAAGGCGGCCGCGAGCGTCCACTGCCCCGCTGCCTGGAGGGCGGCGAAGGCGACGAGCATGACCCAGTCGGCCGCACTCGGCGCGGTCCACAGGAACGGCACGGCGAGCCCCGTCATTGCCGCACCGACCAGCGCCGATTGCAGGGTGAGGTCGACCGCATCGGCCTCGCCGCGTAGCCGTCGCGCGACAAGCTGGTAGGCGGCATAGGCGAGCTGACCGGCGACCGCGAAGGCCGCCGCCGGCTGGAAGGTCGCGAGCCCCGGCCGCAGCACCGCGAGCACGCCGAGAAAGCCCAGCGCCACCGCGGCCCAGCGGCGCCTGCTCACGCGCTCGCCCAGCACCGGGCCCGCGAGCGCGGTCAGGATGATCGGGCCGGTGAAGGCGATCGCGGAGACCTCGATCACTGGCATGCGCGCATAGGCCAGGATCACCAGGATCGAGGAACCGATCACCCCGACCCCGGCGAGCCGCATGTCGCGTGCCCGCGGCGGGAACAGAACCCGGCGCCAGGCGGATGCCGGACGCGGCAGGAACGGGCTGATCGCAGCCGCGGCGGCCAGCAGAAGGGCGCAGCGGAGAAACGTGATCTGCACCGCGTCGATCCGCCCGCTGAGCAGCTTCGCCACCACGTAGCCCGCCGTGTAGAGCAGGCCCGAGAGCACGACGAGCGAGGGGCCGAGGAGGGCGGAGCGCGGCATGGGCGCCGGCGAGCCTCGCACGGGTGCCCGGACCGCGGAACCGGCAGACACGTTGGAAACCCGATCGTGGCACCTCGGACATGGAGCGGAAATGTCGCCGCGCGACATCCCCGCCCAAGTGATTCCCCGTGTTCCCGAGGAGCGGAGCCATGCTGACCACCTCAGTGTCCGAGCGGTTCGGCCTCACGCTGCCGGTCGTGTGTGCCGGCATGGCGTTCGTCGCCGGGCCGCGGCTCGCCGCGGCGGTGTCGAACGCGGGCGGACTCGGCATGCTGGGCGGCGCGATGGCGCCCCCCGAGGGCCTCGCCGGGTTGATCGCCGAGACCCGCCGGCTGACCCCGCTGCCGTTCGGCGTCGATCTCGTGACACCCTTCGTCGCGGACGGGCACATCGCCGTGCTTGCCCAGGAGCGACCCGCGGTCGTGGTGTTCTTCTGGGGCACGCCCAAGCCGGCCTGGATCGCCCGGCTGCAGGAGGCCGGGATCGAGGTCTGGATGCAGGTCGGCCGGGTGGCCGAGGCGCGCGAGGCGGCTGAGGCTGGCGTGGACGCGATCATCGCCCAGGGCTCGGAGGCGGGCGGCCACAACCGCGCCGAGGCCACCACGATGACGCTGCTGCCGGCCGTGATCCGCGAGGTCGCGCCGCTGCCGGTGCTGGCCGCCGGCGGTGTCGCGGACGGCCGCGCGCTGGTCGCGGTGCTGGCGATGGGCGCCGAGGCGGCCTGGTGCGGCACGCGGTTCCTCGCCTCCGAGGAGGCTGATGCGCATCCGGGCTACAAGCAGGCCGTGGTCGAGGCCGGGGTCGGCGACACGGTGCGCACGACGCTGTTCGGCCCCGAGTGGCCGGGCGAGCCGGTCCGCGCGCTCCGCAACGCCGCGGTGCGCGACTGGGCCGGGCATGAAGATGAAGCAGCGAGGCTGCCGGCCGAGATCGTCGGCGAGACGGTTATCGGCGCCTCGCGGGTCGCCATGCCCCGCTTCTCGGCGATTCTGCCGACCGAGGCGACCACCGGCAATCTCGGCCAGATGTGCCTGACCGCCGGCGAGGCCGCGGGAAACATCACGGGCGTGCTGCCGGCCGCCGCCATCCTCGCGGCGTTCCGACGCGAGGCTGCCGACGCGCTGCACCTCCTGGCCGGCCGACGCCCGCGCCAGGCGGCGGCCTGAAGCGATGCGCCTGATCCGTCCCGCCCGCCCCGACGACGCGGCCGCAATCGCGCGGCTGTTCCTGATCTCCTCCGACGGGCTCGCCGCCTATATCTGGGGCCTGCTGGCCGAGCCGGGCGAGGCGCTGGAGGCAGTCGGGCGCCGGCGCTACGCGCGCACCGGCGTGCCGTTCTCATGGGAGAACGCGCTGGTCGCCGAGCAGGACGGCAGCGTGATCGGCATGGCGCATGCCTACCCGATCGGCGTCTCGGACGCGCCGACCGAGGAGCCCGATCCGGTCCTGCGTCCCTATGCCGAGCTCGAGGAGCCGGGCAGCCTCTATCTCGCCGGACTGGCGATCGAGGCGCCGTACCGTGGCCTCGGCATCGGCTCGGCGCTGATGGATGCGACCGAGGCGCGGGCCGAGACGCTGGGGTTCGATCGGGTGAGCACGATCTGCTTCGCGATGAACACCGGCGCCTATCGCCTGTACGAACGCCGCGGCTACGTCGCGAAGGACCGCCGCCCCCTGGTGCCGCACCCGACGCTCCGCTACGCCTCGGGCGACGCCGTTCTGCTGGTCCGGACGCTCGGCTGACTCCCAGCGCCAGCGTTTGACGCTGCGCCGCAGCAGGCGTATCCCTTCGCGCCGGTTGGGAAGGGCGCGGGTTGGACGGCCCGCGCCCTTTCGCGCGAGAGGGAACACGCGATGGATGCCCGCGAGGCCCTGATGCTGGGCCGGGACAGCGAGGGCAGGCTGGTGCGCCGGCCGCTCAGCCCGCATCTTCAGGTCTACAAGCCGCAGATCACCTCGGTCCTGTCGATCCTTCACCGGATCAGCGGCGTGGCGCTCGCGGTCGGCACCGGACTGCTGGTCTCATGGCTGATGGCGGTGGCGGCCGGGCCGGTCGGGTTCGCCGAGGCGCAGGCATTCTTCGGGAGTTTCTTCGGCCGGCTGCTGCTGTTCGGCTGGACGCTGGCGCTGTTCTACCACTTCTGCAACGGCATCCGGCACCTCGCCTGGGATCTCGGCCACGGCTACGACCTCGAGACCGTCACCCGTTCGGGCTGGTTCACCGTCGGCGCGACGTTCGGGCTGACGCTGTTCGCCTGGATCCTCGGCTATGCATTGATGGACTGAGGAGAGGCGCGATGGCAACCGGGAAGCTCGCCCAGCGCACGCTGCGCTCGCCGCTCGGCCGCGTGCGCGGGCTCGGCGCGGCAAAGGAGGGGGCGCATCACTGGTGGGTGCAGCGGCTCACCGCGGTCGCCCTGGTGCCGCTCACGCTCTGGTTCATCGCCAGCGTGATCGTGCTCGCCGGCGCCTCGCATGGCGAGGTGGTGCTCTGGATGGCCCGCCCGCACAACACGGTGCTGCTGCTCGTCCTCATTGGCGCGACCTTCTGGCATGGCGCCCTGGGTTTGCAGGTCGTGATCGAGGACTACATTCGGAGCGACGGCACGCGCCTCGCGGCGATGCTGGCGATGAAGGCGGCGATGCTGCTGCTCGCGCTGTTCGCCGCGATCGCGGTGCTGAAGGTCGCGCTCTAGCGGCCGCCGACAGGACGGAATGAGATGAACGCGATCACGCTTCCCTCGCAGCGTGCCTACCGGATCGTCGATCACACCTACGACGTGGTGGTTGTCGGCGCCGGGGGTTCGGGGCTGCGCGCGACCCTCGGCATGGGGGCTGCGGGGCTGAAGACCGCCTGCGTGACCAAGGTGTTCCCCACGCGCAGCCACACGGTGGCAGCGCAGGGCGGGATCGGTGCCGCGCTCGGCAACATGGGCGAAGACGACTGGCGCTGGCACATGTACGACACCGTGAAGGGGTCGGACTGGCTCGGCGACCAGGACGCGATCGAGTACATGTGCCGCGAGGCGATCCCGGCCGTCTACGAGCTAGAGCATTTCGGCGTGCCGTTCAGCCGCACCGAGGACGGGAAGATCTACCAGCGCCCGTTCGGCGGCCACATGAAGGAGTACGGCAAGGCGCCGGCGATGCGCGCCTGCGCAGCGGCCGACCGCACCGGGCATGCGATCCTGCATACGCTCTATCAGCAGTCGCTGAAGCACCAGGTCGAGTTCTTCGTCGAGTTCTTCGCCCTCGACCTGATTATGGACGATGACGGCGCCTGCCGCGGCGTGGTCGCCTGGAACCTCGAGGACGGCACGATCCACCGCTTTCGCGCGGCGATGACGGTGCTCGCCACGGGGGGCTACGGCCGCACCTACTTCTCCTGCACCTCGGCGCATACCTGCACGGGCGACGGCAATGCGATGGTGCTGCGCGCTGGCCTGCCGCTCCAGGACATGGAGTTCGTGCAGTTCCACCCCACGGGGATCTACGGCGCGGGCTGTCTGATCACCGAGGGCGCGCGCGGCGAGGGCGGCTACCTGACGAACAGCGAGGGCGAGCGCTTCATGGAGCGCTACGCGCCGACCGCGAAGGACCTCGCCAGCCGCGACGTGGTCTCCCGCTCGATGACGATCGAGATCCGCGAGGGCCGCGGCTGCGGCCCCGACAAGGACCATGTGCTGCTGCACCTCGAGCATCTCGGTGCGGATCTGCTCGCCGAACGGCTGCCCGGGATCAGCGAGACGGCGAAGATCTTCTCGGGCGTCGATGTCACGCGCGAGCCGATCCCGGTGCTGCCGACCGTGCACTACAACATGGGCGGCATCCCGACGAACTACCGGACCGAGGTGATCACCTACGGCCCGGACGGCGACCGCGTGGTGCCCGGGCTGATGGCGGTCGGTGAGGCCGCCTGCGTCTCGGTGCATGGCGCGAACCGGCTCGGCACCAATTCGTTGCTCGACCTGGTCGTGTTCGGCCGCGCCGCCGCGCACCGTGCCGCCGAGATCGTCAAGCCGGGGCAGAGCCAGCCGCCGCTGCCCGCGCGCGCGGGCGAGCGCGCGCTCGACCGGCTCGACCGCACGCGCCATGCGAAGGGCGGGACGAACACCGGCGAGATCCGACTCGCCATGCAGCGCAGCATGCAGGACCACGCCGCGGTGTTCCGCACCTCTGCCTCGCTCGCCGAGGGGGTGGAAAAGATGCGCGGCAGCTGGCGGCGAATGGACGATCTTCGCGTCAACGATCGCAGCCTGATCTGGAACAGCGACCTGGTGGAGGCGCTGGAACTCGACAACCTGATGGGCAACGCGATGACGACGATCGTCTCGGCCGAGGCGCGCCACGAGAGCCGCGGCGCGCACGCGCACGAGGACTTCCCCGAGCGCGACGACGAGACCTGGCTCAAGCACACCCTCGCCTGGTGCGACGAGACCGGCCAGGTGCGGCTCGACTATCGCGGCGTGACGCTGACCACGCTCACCAACGAGGTGCAGAGCTTCCCGCCCAAGGCGCGCGTGTACTGAGCGCGGAGAGGACCGAGACGGATGGCGACGTTCACCCTGCCCGCGAATTCGCGGATCGGCGCCGGGCAGACCCACAAGGCGCCCGCCGGTGCCAAGCGGGTGAAGGAGTTCAGGATCTACCGCTGGAACCCGGATGACGGACAGACCCCGCGGATGGACAGCTTCGAGATCGACCTCGACGCCTGTGGGCCGATGGTGCTGGACGCGCTGATCAAGATCAAGAACGAGGTCGACACGACGGTCACCTTCCGCCGCTCCTGCCGCGAGGGCATCTGCGGCTCCTGCGCGATGAACATCGACGGCACCAATGCGCTCGCCTGCCTCAAGCCGATCGACGAGGTCGCGGGCGCGGTGACGATCACGCCCCTGCCGCACATGCCGGTGGTGAAGGATCTCGTGCCCGATCTGAGCCAGCCCTATGCGCAGCTCCGTTCGATCGAGCCTTGGCTGAAGGCCGAGACGCCGCCGCCGCCCGACGCCGAACGGCTCCAGAGCAAGGAGGAGCGCGCGAAGCTCGACGGGCTGTGGGAGTGCATCCTCTGCTTCTGCTGCTCCACCTCCTGCCCGTCCTACTGGTGGAACGGCGACAAGTATCTCGGCCCGGCTGTGCTGCTCCAGGCCTATCGCTGGATCGCGGACAGCCGCGACGAGGCGACCGGCGAGCGGCTCGATGCACTCGAGGATCCGTTCAAGCTGTATCGCTGCCACACCATCATGAACTGCACCAAGGCCTGCCCGAAGGGGCTGAACCCCGCCCAGGCGATCGGCGAGATCAAGAGGCTGATCGTCGAGCGGAGGGGGTAGCGGGCGGCCGGCTCGCCCGCGGATCGATCAAAAAGCTGTTCCATTCCGCGTGCGAGTCGTGCTTTGCTTCCCCGATCGCAGTCGGGGAGGATGGCTATGGCCTATCCTCTGGCCAGGATCGACGGCATCGGCCGCAAGCAGGCGGACGCTCTTGCCGCGGCGGGAGTCCGGACCACCGAGGAGCTGTTGGAGACAGCGGCCCGGCCGAAGGGCCGCGCCGCGCTCGCGACGCAGGCTGGGATCGCCGAGGACACTCTGCTCGACTGGGCCAACCGCGCTGATCTCATGCGCGTCCCGGGCCTTGGCGCCGACCTGGCCGGCCTCCTCGCCGCTGCCGGCGTGACCACCGTTCCTGACCTGAAACGCCAACGGGCCGATCGCCTCGCCGCCGCGTTGCAGGCCGCGAACAGCAGGCGCAGGCGGCTGGGACGCGTGCCCGGGGAGGCGCAGTGCGCGCGCCTGATCGCGGCGGCGAAGGCGCTGCCGCGGATTCTCAGCTACTGACGCCAGCCGGGCCGCGCAGCCCGCCGACACCGCCTGGCGTCAGCGCATGACCACCCCTGCGCGACCCGCGATCAGCCGTCCAGGCGCACGTTGGCCGCGCGCGCGACCGCGCCCCATTTGGCGATCTCGTCACGGATGAAGGCGCCGAAGGCCTCCGGCGGGCCGGCGGCCGGGATGCCGCCCATGTCGATCATGCGCTGGCGCGTCGGCGCGTGCTCGAGGGCGGCCTGGATGTCGGTGCTGATCTTCGCGACCAGTGCCGCCGGCGTTGCCTTCGGCGCAATGATGCCGGACCAGCCGGCGGCATCGAAGCCCGGCGCGACGCTCTCGGCCACCGTCGGAATATCGGCGAGCAGCGGCGAACGCGCCGCGGTCGTCACCGCGAGCGGACGCACGCGTCCGCCGCGGATATGGCCGAGCGCGGCGGCGACGCTGTCGAGCATGACCGGCACCACGCCGGCGATCACGTCGGTCATCGCCGGTGCCGAGCCGCGATAGGGCACGTGTGTCATCCTGATCCCGGCGCGGGTCGCGAACAGTTCCGCGGTCAGGTGCTGCGCCGTGCCCGGTCCGGCCGAGGCGTAGTTCAGCGCGCCCGGCTCCGCCTTCGCGCGCGCGACGAGATCGTGCACGGTCTTGGCCGGAAACTCGGGGTGCACCACGAGCACCAGCGGGGCGAGGAAGACGTTGGAGATCGGAACGAAATCCCGGATCGGATCGTAGGGCAGGTTCGGAATGACGTTCGGATTGATCCCGAGCGTACCGGATGTGCCCATGATCAGGGTGTGCCCGTCGGGGGCAGCCTGCTTGCCGGCTTCGAGCCCGACCGAACCCGCGCCGCCCGCGCGGTTCTCGACCAGCACGCGCTGCGGCCACATCGCCGACAGACGGTCGGCGAGCAGCCGCGCGAACAGATCCGCCGCCTGGCCTGGCGGGAACGGCACGATGATGCGCACCGGCCGGTCCGGATAGGCATAGGCCGCGGGCGCGAGCAGCACAGCAGCCGAGGCCAGGACGGCCCGGCGGGAGATCGTGGGCATGGGACGCTCCTTGCGCATGCGGCGGTCTGATCGCCGCCGATTAATGTATACGCTACCGCGTCCTCAGATGAAAGGCAACGGTTTCCTGCCCTAACGTCTCGGTCTGCCGCCGAAGGCGAGGATGCCCGCCGCGGCGCTGATCGCCGCGCCGCCGATCCAGACCCAGAGATCGGGGATCTCGCTCAGCACGAGCACGCCGAACCCGGACGCCCAGACCAGGCGGAGGAAGTCGACCGGGTACAGGAGCGACGCGTCGGCACTTCGGAACGCCTGGCCGAGCGCGAGCTGGCCTAGGGTTGCAAGCGCGCCGATCGCAACCAGGAACATCATCGCCTGCCTGCTCGGCCAGACCCAGACCGGCAGCGCGAAGCCGAGGCTGATCGGGATCAGCAGCAGGGCCATCCAGGCCGCGATGGTGAGGCTCGTCTCGGTCTTGGCGAGGCTCTTGATGGTGGTCATCACGGCCGCCCAGAACAGGGTCGCCAGCAGCACGAGCCCGGTGCCGAGCGCGAACGGCACGGCGCCGGGTCGGACGATCGCGACCGCACCGGCCACCCCGAGTGCCAGGCCGAGCAGGCGGATCGGATCGAGCCGCTCGCGCAGCAGCACCACCGCCATCGCGGTCGCGACCACGGGTCCGAGGAACGAGAGCGCCGTCACCTTGGCCAACGGGGCGAGGCTGAGGCCCAGGAAGTAGCTGAGCATGAACCCCGCGTTCAGCACCGCCCGGAACAGGTGCGCGGGAAACCGCGTCGTCTTCAGCGCCGCGAAGCCGCCCCGCATGATCCAGGGCGACATCAGAAGGAAGCCGATCAGGCTGCGGAAGAACGCGGTCTCGAAGGGATGAATTTCCGCCGAAACGAAACGAATAAGGCTGTGGCTGCCGGCAAACCCGAAGGTCGAAACCACCATCAGGCCAACGCCACGCGCCGCCCGGGCATCGAGTGAGGGAAATTCGGCCATGAACGGCGGCGAGATGCGCACGAACCGCCGGGTTGTGCAACGGGAGCGTGAGGATGTCTTGCGTTCCACGCCCGTGCCCGAGGATTGCGACACCGGTTGCATCCGATCGCGCGACTTGGCATCACATGCGCCGCACCGGCACAGGGAGAGGTTCGATGGCGCGAAGCAGCAGCGGGGACAAGACCAAGGCGCAGAGGGGGGCAACCAGGAAGCCGCCTCCGGCAGCCGCGAAACCGGCGAAGAAGGCGCAAGCTGGCGCGAAGCCTGCCGCCGCGAAGCCTGCCGCCGCGAAGCCCGCCGCCCCGAAGCCCGCCGCGACCGAGCCGCGCCTGTCCGTCGCGGCCGCGCTGCTGCGCAAGAGCGCGCGGCGGATCGGGGCCTGACCACGCGCAGCAGGCGACAGCGACTCGCCTGCCCGGCCGGGCGCCGCGACGCCGCGGCGTCCGCGTGAGATCGTTGCGCGATCCGGCGCGGCCGCACGCATGACGGCGGCGCTACGCGCGTTCCTTGGCGATCTCTGGCGCCTTGCCGCCCCTTATTTCTGGTCCGAGGATCGGCGCGCCGGGCGGCTGCTGCTGGCCGTGATCGTGGGCATGAATCTCGGCCTCGTGTACCTGAATGTCCTGTTCAACCGCTGGAACAACCGGTTCTACACCGCGCTCCAGCACCGCGACTGGGACACCTTCGTCGCCGAGCTCGGCTGGTTCTGCTTCCTTGCCGTGCTGTTCATCATCGTCGCGGTCTATCAGACCTACCTGAACCTGATGCTGCAGATCCGCTGGCGGCGCTGGCTGACCGAGCAGTATCTCGCGCGCTGGATGCAAGGTCGCGCATACTATCGCATGGTGCTGGCCGGCCATCCCGGCGCCGACAACCCCGACCAGCGCATCGCCGAGGACCTGAAGCTGTTCGTGGACCGCACGCTCAGACTCTCGCTCGGGCTGCTTTCTTCCGTCGTCACCCTGATCTCCTTCGTCGCGATCCTCTGGGCGCTCTCGGCCGATGCTCCGCTCGTGCTCGCGGACGGCGAGGTCGTGGTGCCGGGCTATCTGGTCTGGTGCGCGCTGGTCTACGCCGTGGCCGGCACCTGGGTGATCGACCGGGTCGGACGGCCGCTGGTGCGGCTCAACTTCGACCAGCAGCGCTTCGAGGCAGATTTCCGCTTCGCGCTGATGCGCGTGCGCGAGAACGCCGAAGGCATCGCGCTCTACCGCGGCGAGGCAGCGGAGGCGGAGGGGTTCCGTTCGCGCTTCGCGATGCTGATGGCGAACTGGTGGGCGATCATGCGGCGGCAGAAGCGGCTCACCTGGTGGAGTGCGGGCTACAACCAGATCGCCATCGTCTTCCCTTTCATCGTCGTCAGCCCTGCCTATTTCGCCGGCCGGATCGAGCTCGGCGGGCTGATGCAGACGGCCTCCGCCTTCGGCCAGGTGCAGAGCGCGCTCTCCTTCTTCGTCAACGTCTATGCCGAACTCGCGGAGTGGAAGGCGGTGGTGGACCGGCTCACCGGCTTCGACCGCGCCGTCGCCGCGGCAGAGGCGACGCAGCAGGGCGGCCCGGTCCGCATCGAGGGCGAGACGATCGGCGCCGAGTCGCTCGATCTCGACCTGCCCTCGGGACAGCGGCTCATCGAGGCGCCGGCGCTCGCTCTCCGCCCCGGCGAGGCAGTGCTGATCACCGGCCCCTCGGGTTCCGGCAAGTCGACGCTGTTCCGGGCGCTTGCCGGGCTCTGGCCGTTCGGCCGCGGTCGGGTGCGGATCCCCGAAGGCGCGCGGCTGATGTTCCTGCCGCAGCGCGCCTATCTGCCCGAGGGCACGCTGCGCCGCGCGCTGCTCTACCCGGCGACCGACGGCGCCGATGACGCCGCGCTGACCGCGGTGCTGCGCGAGGTCGGGCTCGGGGCGCTCGCGGAACGGCTGGACGAGGCCGCCCCCTGGGCGCAGGTGCTGTCGGGCGGCGAGCAGCAGCGGCTCGCCTTCGCCCGCGCCCTGCTCCAGCGCCCCGACGCGGTGTTCCTCGACGAGGCGAGCAGCGCGCTCGATCCGGATGCCGAACGCGCCCTGCACCAACTGCTGCGCGAACGGCTCCCTGACGCGACCATCGTCTCGATCGGCCACCGCGACAGCCTGGCCGCATTGCACGACCGCCGCCTCGCCGTCGTGCCGCGCCCGGACGGCCCGGCACGGCTGGAACCAAGGTGAGCCTGTTCTCCGTGCACCTGGTCGCGGCGGCGCGGCCGAACCTGATGAAGGTCGCTCCGCTCTGGTGGGCGCTGAAGGACGAGCCGTGGTGTCGGCCGCTCGTTGTCCATACCGGCCAGCATCGCGACCCGGCGATGGCCGGCGACCTCATGGCCGAGCTCGGCGTGCCGGACCCGCAGATCAGCCTCGGCATTGCCGCCGGCAGCCACGGCGAGACGATCGGCCGGACGGTCGAGGCCTATGACCGCGTGCTCGCGGCCGCACCGCCCGAGCTGGTGGTCGTGGTGGGCGACGTGCATGCCACGCTCGCGGCCGCGATCGCGGCGATGCACCGTGGCGTGCGGCTCGCGCATCTCGAAGCGGGACTGCGCAGCGGTGACCGGACCATGCCCGAGGAGATGAACCGCATCCTGACCGATCATGCGGCCGACATCCTCTGGACCACGGACGCCACTGCCGACACCAACCTGCTGCGCGAGGGGATCGACGCCGCGCGGATCGAGCGCGTGGGCGACATCACGATCGACACGCTGGACGCGATGCGCCCGGCGATCACGGCGCATCCCGGGCCGGCCGCGCTCAGACTCGCGCCGGGCGGCTACGGCGTTGTCACGCTGCACCGCCCGGCGAATGTCGATCGGCCCGAGAAGCTCGGCGCGCTGCTCGCGGCCCTCGGCACGGTCGCGCGCCGGCTGCCGCTGCTGTTCCCGGTCCATCCGCGTACGCAACGGCGCATTGACGCGGCAGGGCTTGCGCTCCCGCCCGGCATCCGTGCCTTGCCGCCTCAGGGCTACGTCGCCTTCCTCGCGCTCGTCTCGCGTGCCGCGGTCGTCATCACGGACTCCGGGGGCGTGCAGGAGGAGGCGAGCCATCTCGGCATCCCCTGCGTGACGCTGCGGCGGACCACCGAGCGGCCGGCGACGATCGCCGCGGGCACCAATGTTCTCGCCGACGCCTCGTCGCTTGCCGGGGCCGTGCAGGCGCCGCGCAGGCCGCACCCGCCGCGCCACGATGGGCGCGCGCGGCTGCGCGTCGCCGCCGCGATCAGGCGCCTCGCGCTCAGCGGCCCGGCAGGCCGAGCAGCGGGGCAAGCTCCTCGAACAGGCCCTTGAGCGCACCGAGCTGGCTGGCGAGGCTCACGGCCGGCGCCGGCAGCGACGGCGCGGCCGCCACCGCTCCGGCGAGCCCAGGCGGCGGGAACCGGTCCTGCATAACCTCCGTCTTCGACAGCGAGGCCGAGCCGTCATAGTCGAAGCTCGCGATCAGCGCCCAGCCGATCGCCACGCCGCCCAGCGCGCCGGCGCCGAGCGCGGCGGCGATCTCCTCCGCCTCCGCGCCCTCGCTCAGCATCACGGCATAGGCCACACCGCGCGCGAGCCGCGACACCTCGGCCGCGGTCAGTACGCCGTTGCCACTGACATCGGCCCAGCTCCAGACCGAATCAAGACAGACCGCAGCATCGCCGGTCGCGCACGCGGCCTCGATTCCGTCGAGCGCGGCCAGGAACGACAGACCTTCGCCGTGCAGTAGCGAGAGCGCGGCCGGGATCGCGGCGCAGCGGCGGAACGACGTCGTCGGCGCGTCGCCCGGAAGTTCGGTGTCCGCGAGCTTCTCCGGCGGCTCGCGCAGCTCCAGCCCGGACGGCGTCGCGCGCAGCAGCAGACGCGTCTGGTCCTCGTCTTCCGCGACCGCGAGCGTGAACCCGCCACCGACCGTGGCGGTGCGCGCGATCCGCCACAGGCGCTGCTCGCCGCCCGTGGCGAGACGCGCCCAGCCGCGTGTCGTGGCGAACAGAAGCGTCTCCGGCGCAGCGCACTCGCCCGCCACCCAGAGCCCCTGCATGGCCTCCGGCAGCGCCGCTTGCTGCGCAGCTGCCGGCGCGGCCGCGGCGAGCAGCGCCGCCAGCACGACATGTCGCGATCGCATCATGATCCCTCCCCTCACGGTGCCAGTGTGATCTCACCGCCGGCGCAGAGATCGGCGCCGGCAACGCGTGCCTCCTGTCCGTTGCGGAACCGGGCCGTCACGTCGTAGGCGCACACCCCCTCCTGCGGCGGCGCCAGCGCCAGCGACCGGCCGACGCCGAGGACCTGCTC
>NZ_JBHYDW010000088.1:0-18774 GCF_051860475.1 Elioraea sp.
CGACCTCACCCTGTCCGAACAGGACGGGGCGATCGTCGCGCTCGACTGGGGCCGCGGCCGCGACCAATCCCCCACCCCCCTCCTCACCCGCGCCGCCGCCGCCCTCCATGCCTATTTCGACGGCGCGCCCGACCCCTTCGCCGACCTGCCGCTGAACCCCGCCGGCACAACCTTCCAGCGCCGCGTCTGGGCCGCCATGCAGGCCATTCCGCGCGGCCGGACCCGCCGCTACGGCGACCTCGCCCGCGACCTCCACTCCTCCGCCCGCGCCGTCGGCACCGCCTGCGGCGCCAACCCGATCCCGATCATCATCCCCTGCCACCGCGTCACCGGCGCCAATGGCAGCCTCGGCGGCTACTCCGGCGGCGAGGGCCCGACCACCAAGCGCTACCTCCTCGGCCTCGAACAGGCCTGACCCACTCCCCCGTCAACCAGTCAAGGACGCGCCCGATGCACCACGCGATCCGCATCCACGAGCACGGCGGCCCCGAAGTCATGAAGTGGGAACAGGTCCCGACCCCCTCCCCCGGCGCGGGCGAGGCGCTGGTCCGCCACGCCGCCGTCGGCCTCAACTACATCGACGTCTATTTCCGCACCGGGCTCTACAAGCCGCCCTCGCTCCCCTGCGTCATCGGCATGGAGGGCGCCGGCACGGTCGAGGCCGTGGGCGAGGGCGTCACCGTCGTCGCCCCGGGTGACCGCGTCGCCTACGCCACCGCCCCGATCGGCGCCTACGCCGAGGCCCGCACCATCAAGGCCGACCGCCTGGTGAAGCTGCCCGACGACATCTCCTTCGAGGTCGCCGCGGCCATGATGCTCCAGGGCATGACCGTCGAGTACCTGCTCCGCCGCACCTTCCCGGTGAAATCCGGCCAGACCATCCTTGTCCACGCCGCCGCCGGCGGGGTCGGGCTGATCATGTGCCAGTGGGCCAAGCATCTTGGCGCCACCGTGATCGGCACAGTCGGGTCGGACGAGAAGGCCGCGCTCGCCCGCGCGCATGGCTGCGACCACCCGATCGTCTACACCAAGGAGGACTTCCAGGCCCGCGTGAAGGAGATCACCGGCGGCAAGATGCTGCCCGTGGTGTACGATAGCGTCGGCCGCGAGACCTTCATGAAGTCGCTCGACTGCCTTGCCCCGCTCGGCATGATGGTGGTGTTCGGCAACGCCTCCGGTGCGGTGCCGCCCTTCGATGTCGGCCTGCTCGCCGCCAAGGGCTCGCTGTTCCTCACGCGCCCGACGCTGGCCACCTACACCGCCAAGCGCGACGATCTCGTCGCTTCCGCCAACGCCCTGTTCGAGGTCGTGCGCAAGGGCGCGGTGACGATCGAGGTGAACCAGCGCTTCCCGCTGAAGGACGCCGCCGAGGCGCACCGCGCGCTCGAGGCGCGGCGCACCACCGGCTCGACGGTGCTGCTGCCGTGAGCCGCGCGCTCCCGATCACCGCGATCGAGGAACGGTCCACCACCTCCTACCCCGAGCCCTTCCGCGCCGCCGTCGCCGGCCGCCACCACCGCCGGCTCGCCGACGCCTTCGGGCTCACCCAGTTCGGCGTGAACCTCGTGCGCCTGACGCCCGGCGCGATGAGCGCGCTGCGCCACGCCCACTCGGCCGAGGACGAGTTCGTGCTGGTGCTGGAAGGCACGCCCACACTGATCACCAACGACGGCGAGGAGACGCTCTCGCCCGGGCTCTGCGTCGGCTTCCCTTGCAACACCGGCAACGCCCACCACCTCGTCAATCGTTCCGAAGCGGACGTGATCTTCCTGGTCGTCGGCACCCGCGCCCCCGACCGCGACGCCGTCGACTACCCGGATGTCGATCTGAAGATCGAACCCGGACCGGACGGATCGCGCCGCTTCACGCACAAGGACGGCACACCCTACTGACCGCGGAGAACCCCATGGCCGGGCCCTACACTGTCGCCGCGATCTGCGGCTCGCTGCGACGCGCCTCCTGGAACCGCAAGCTGATGAACGCCGCGATCGCCAGCGAGCCCGCCGCGCTGAACATCACCGAGGTGCCGATCGGCGACCTGCCGCTGTTCAACGAGGACCTTGAACGCGACCCCTGGCCGGACGCCGTGCTCGCCGCCGGCGCATCCGTGCGCGCGGCCGACGCCGTGCTCGTCGTCTCGCCGGAGTACAACGCCTCGGTACCCGGGCCGCTGAAGAACGCGCTCGACTGGCTCTCGCGCAAGACCTCCGCCGGTCCCGCACCGCTGAACGGCAAGCCCGTCGCGATCATCGGCGCAACACCAGGACTGATGGGCACGGCGCGCGCCCAGGCGCAGGTGCGCCAGGCGCTTCAGAACCTCTCGCTGCCGGTGCTGCCAGGTCCGAACGTGTTCGTTACCCAGGCCGCCACGCGCTTCGACGATCAAGGCGCGCTCGCCGACGAGATGACGCGGACGGTGCTCAACACGCTGCTCGAACGTTTCGTGTCCTGGATCGAGCGGACCAGGGTGCGGGACTGACGCCCGCCCGTCCGCCCCAGGGGCTCACGCCGCCCGATGAGAAATCCGGGCCAGCACCCGGTTCCGGACTGACGGGCCCCTGGCCAGGGTTGCCCCGGGCGCTTCTTCGCCCGATCAGGTGATGCCGCCGCGCCTACACGTCCGCATCGCCGAGATAGGCCGTCACGACTTCGGGGTTGACCGCGACCTCCGCCGGCGCTCCCGCGGCGATCGCGCGGCCGGCGGCAATCACGAGGATGCGGTCGCAGGTCGCCATCACCGCGCGCATGTCGTGCTCGACCAGCCAGATCGTCATGCCACGGTCGCGGATGCGTCCGAGTGCCGCCATCATCGCGTCGGTCTCGGCGGGATTGAGGCCCGCGCAGGGCTCGTCGGCGAGCAGCAGCAGCGGCCGGGCGGCAAGCGCGCGCGCGACCTCGAGCCGACGAAGCTGCCCGACCGTCAATCCCTGCGCGGGACGGTGGGCGAGCTCGCCGATGCCGAGCATCTCGAGCGCGTCGTCGGTGACGCGATCGACGTCCCGCGGACCGGCACGGCCGAACAGGGCGCCGATGCGCACGTTCTCACGCACGGAAAGACCCGGGAACGGGCGTGCGATCTGGAACGCCCGCGCAATGCCCGCCCGGCCGATGCGTTCCGGCGTCCACCCGGTGATGCGCTCGCCCCTGAACAGCACCTCGCCGGCATCCGGCGCGAGGAAGCCGGTGACGAGCGCGAACAGCGTCGACTTGCCCGCACCGTTCGGGCCGATCAGTCCGGCGATCGCGCCGTCGGGCACCGCAAAGGTCACGTCCACGACCGCACGCAGGCCGCGGAAGCTCTTGGACAGCCCGCGCACCTCGATCGTGCTCACCGCGGCGTCCTCCGCAGCAGGCCGAGGAAGCCCTGCGGCGCGAGCAGCACCATCGCCACCACGAGGCCGCCGGTGACGAGCAGGTGATAGTTGAGCATCTCGCCCAGCAGGACCTGCGTCAGCGCCACCATCACCGCCGCGCCGAGCAGGGGTCCCAGGATCGTCCCCATGCCGCCGAGCAGCGCGTGCACGATCATGTTGAGGCTGAAGTCGATGCGGAACGCGCTGTCGGTGGTGATGTAGCCGAGCCCGAACCCGTGCGCGGCACCGAACAGCCCGACCAGGAAAGCCGAGAGCACGAGTGCCACGATCTTGTAGCGCTCGGTCGGCACCGCGAGCATGCGCGCCGTGTCCTCGTCCTCCCGGATCGCGATCAGCCCGTGGCCGAAACGTGCGTCGCGCACCCAGGCCGCTACGGCAACTGTCAGCGCGAGCAGGCCCACATTGACATAGTGGAAGAACGCTTCCGGCGCGAGCGTGGCCGGCGTGGCGTCTGGCAGCATGAGGCCGATCCCGCCGCCGATCCACTCGATCGCCGAGGCGAGCTCGCCCGTGACCTGTGCGACGCCGAGCATCGCAATCGCGAAGTAGATCCCGCGCAGGCGCAGGAGCGGCCAGGCGATGACGGCGGCAAACAACGCGGAGGCGGCCCCGCCCGCGAGCAGCAGCACGGCGAAGAGCTCCGCCCCGCCCCCGTCGAGCAGCTTGGCGACGATCAGCCCCGGCACGAAGGCGCCGATACCGACGAACACGGTATGGCCGAAGCTCCAGTAGCCGGCGAAGCCGCCGAGGATGCTCCAGGCGATCGACATCCCGCCCCAGAGGCAGAACAGCGACAGCACGCGCACCTCGAACGGCGAGGCGTATGCCGGCGCGACCGCCAGCACGGCGAGGGCTGCAACGGCAGGCAGGATGCGCATCAACGGTTGGTCGCGAAGGCGTGGCCGAGCAGGCCCTGCGGCCGCAGCAGCAGCATCAGCACCAGCACCAGGAACATCGCCGCGTTCTGGAACGACGGGCCGACATACTGGCTGGTCAGCGTCGCGATCAGCCCGAGCAGCAAGCCGCCAAGCAGCGCTCCCTGTGGACTGCCGACACCGCCGAGCACGACGACGATGAACGCATTGAGCGTCCAGCCACCCTCGGAGGAGGGCGAGAAGGGCAGCATCATGCCGATCACGGTCCCCGAGGCGCCGGCAAAGGCGGCGCCAAGCCCGAAGGTGAGTCCGTGGACGTGCCTGACGTCGATGCCCGACAGAGCGGCCCCGACCGGCTGCTGTGCGGTCGCGCGGACCGCTCGCCCGAACGCAGTGCGCTTGAGCACCAGCGCGAGCCCCGACAGCAGAATGAGGCTCGTCAGCAGCCCGGCGGCGCGCACCAGATCGACGCGGAGCGGCCCCAGCGACAGGCCCGCGAAGCTGTACGCGGTCGAGATGCTGCGCACGTCCGGCGAGAAGCCGATCTGCATCAGGTTGCGCGCCATCAGCGCCACGCCGAAGGTCACCAGGAGCGAGGCGACCAGCGAGGCGCGCTCGACCGCCGCAGCGATCAGCGTCCGCTGATAGACGTACCCGAGCACCGCCAGCGTCGTCATCACCGCCGGCAGGCCGAGCAGCGGGTCGATCCCGACCGCCTCGTGCAGGATCAGGCCGAGATACGCGCCGAGCACGACGAACACGCCGTGCGAGAGGTTCACCACGCCGAGCACGCCGAAGATCAGCGAGAAGCCGACCGCGGCGAAGGCGTAGACGCCGCCGAGCACCAGCCCGTCGAGCAGTGTCTGGGCGAGCGGGATCACGCGGTCTCGTGCGCGGCGGACCAGGCCTCGGCGACCTCCGTGCCGGTGGCGAACCAGACATTCGGAAAGGTCTGGATCCAGGCGATCATCTCGCGCAGCAGCGCGACGCGGCTCGGCCGTCCGCTCACCTGCGGGTGCATCAGCAGGTCGAACAGTCCGCCCCAGCGATAGATCTCGCGGAACTCGTCCTGCCAGATCTCCATGATGTGGCGGTTGGGGAAGATCGGCCGTGGCCCCTTGATCGAAAAAAGCGCGTAGATCGCATCGTCGAGGCTCCAGTGCCAGGGGAGCTCGATCGGTCCCTTCGACCCATCGGGCAGGATGTGCCGGTAGGGGTTGATGTCGTCCATCAGCGAGGAGTCGTAGAGGAAGCCGTGCTGCTGCAGGAGCCTGATCAGCAGCTCGCTGGTCTCGCCGGCGGGCGAGCGGTAGCCCCTCGGTACCACGCCGACCGTGCGCTTCAGCGCCTCCAGTCCCTTCTCCATCTCCTCGATCTCCTGGTCGGGGAAATCGGGGTCGATCCAGCGATGGCTGTAGGAGTGGTGCGCGACCTCGTGGCCCTCCCGCACGATCATTTCGAGCCGGCCCGTGTGGTGTTCGGCGGTCCAGCCGGGCACGAAGAACGTGCCCTTCACCCCAGCCTCCTTCAGCACCTCCAGAATCTTCGGCACCGCGACCTTGGCGCCGTAGGTGCCCTGGCTCAGCGTGCCCGGCCGCCTGGCGTTGGCCGGGTCGCGCGAGGTCCAGAGCGTCTCGGCGTCGAAGTCGAAGGTCAGCATCACCGCGACGCGCGCGCCGTTCGGCCAGTTGATGCGCATGTCGATCATCGTCTCAGCCCCGGGCCGACCATTCCGGTGCCGGCCAGATCGGTCGCGCCGTGGCCGCCCGCTCCGGGTGCAGGATCTCGAGCGCGCCCTTCTGCACCTGCGCGACCAGCGGGCCCATCAGCTGCGGGTCGCCGTCGCCATGCTCGGTGAACTTCACGCGGCCATAGAAGCAGCCGAAATCCATCGCTGCGAGGGCATCGCGCACCTTTGCCGAGTCGGGCCCGCCGGCGGTCTTCATCGCCTCGGCATAGGCGAGCACGCAGGCAGCACCGGAGGCCATGTGGTAGGCGAGGGGGCGTTGGAAGTTCCTGGTGTAGAACGTCTCGAAGCCGCGCGCGTCGCCGAAATAGGGGCAGTCATAGGCCGCGTTGGGCGCCCAGTAGGCGGCCGTGACGACCGCCTCGGCATACTTGCCGAGCGCGTCGCGGTACGCCGCTGTCTGCGGCCCGAGCGCGAAATAGGCGAGCTTCACGTTGGTGTCGCTGCTGACCATCTGGCGCGTGATCAGCAGCGAGTGCTCGTCATGGGTGTTGGCCACCAGCACGTCCGGCCGAGTCGCGCGCACCTGCGCAAGCACGGTGGAGACATCGGTGACCACGGCAGGAAGCTGCACCGGCTCCGACACTTGGTAGCCGGCGGCGTCGAGCGTCGTCTTCGCTCCCAGCGCCTGGAACCGGCTGAACGGATCATTCGTGTAGACGATCGCGAAGGTGCGCGGCTGCGGGTCGAGCCGCTTGAAGAACGCGACGACACTGTCGAACTGGCGCGTCGCCCGCGGGAACATGCCGAACACGAAGCGCCGGCCCTGGGTGAAGATCTGATCTGATCCGCCGCCCGCCTGAACCATCGGCCGCCGCGCACGCTCGGTGATCGCGCAGGTCGGCAGCACGATGTTCGAGCCGAAGGAGCCGAGGAAGAACGGCACGCCTTCGTCGACCTGGCGCTGGATCAGCGTGGTCGCGCGTGAGGGGTCCGAGGCGTCGTCGACCAGGCGCAGTTCGAGACGGTAGGTCTGTCCGCCCGCCTGCACGCCGCCCATCTCGTCGTTGATGCGCTTCACCGCCGCCTGGTAGCCGTGCAGCACGTTGAGGCCGGTTTCGGCGGCCGGGCCGGTCATCGGGATCGAGCCGCCGAGCGCGACCGTGCGCGTCTGCGCGAACGCATGGCGCACGACAGCGGGCGCGGCGAGGCTCGTGGCGAGTACTGTGCGGCGCGTGGTGCGCATCATGGCGTGCTCCTCCTCAGAGTCCAAGAAATGCCTGGCGAACATAGGGATCGTCCAGCAGCGCGGGGCCGGTCCCGGCGAGCGCGACGCGCCCCTTCTCGAGCACGTAGCCGCGCGCAGCGACCTTGAGCGACTGGCGCAGGTTCTGCTCGACCAGCAGCACAGTCATGCCGCGGGCGTTCAGGTCGCGCACCAGGTCGAACACCGCGCGCACCAGCATCGGCGCGAGCCCGAGCGAGGGCTCGTCCAGCACCATCAGCGCGGGCCGTCCGACCAGGCCGCGGGCGATCGCAAGCATCTGCTGCTCGCCGCCCGAGAGCGACCCTGCCGCCTGGTCGGCACGCTCGCGGAGCCTCGGAAATACCGCCAGAACCTCGTCGAGGGTACGCGCGAAGCCGTCCGCGGCACGCCGCGACGTGCCGGCGACCTGAAGATTCTCGAGCACCGTCATCTGCGGGAAGATCAGCCGGCCTTCGGGCACCAGCGCGATCCCGCGCTCCATCACGCGGTGCGCGGCAAGTCCGGCGATGTCCTCGCCCTTCCAGACGATGCGGCCGGCATCCGGACGCAGCACGCCTGCGAGCATGTTCACGGTCGTCGACTTGCCGGCGCCGTTTGCGCCAAGCAGCGCAACGATCTCGCCTTCCTCGATGCCGAGCGACACGTCATAGACGGCCGGGACTCCGCGATAGGCGTATCGCAGGCCATCCGCGTGCAGTGCCGGCAGCGCCAAGCAGCCCCTCCCGATCGATGCGGGATTACGCGGCCCGGCGCAACGGAGGTCAAGCCACCTCGCGGTCCGGCAGACGGGTCGCACCGGATATGTGCAGCACCCGCCCGGGGCCGCGGACACCGACCCGCGTTTCCGGCGCGGACCACGAGCGGATGGTCGAGGAGAGCCAGGAGCCGGGCGCCTCGGTCAGCCTGGTGGCACGCCCTCACGGCGTGAACCTGAACCGGATCCTCACCCGGCGCCGGCTTGCAGCTGATGGTGCCTTGACCGCGGCGGCGGCCGGCAGGGCCTTCTCCATCTCCACTGCGATCAGCCGGCGCAGCCGGGTGTAGCGCGAGGCGGCGGTGTTGCGGTGCACCCCGACCAGCTCGGCCGCCGCCGGCGCTGTCGTGCCGGCCACGAAGTGCTCGCTCAGCCGATCCCGCTGCACCCCGCTCAGCCGACTGCGACGCTCGTACCTTGTCCCATCCTGGCTCCGCGACTCGCCAGGACCGCTCCTACGGACTTGACGCGGCCCCCGAACCGCCGGCTGGCCGGCCCGCGGGACGCACCCTGCCACGGTCCCGCGCCGGAACCAGACGCAGGCGTCAGAGCGCCGGCCGCCGCGCCCGCGTGCCGGCCGCCTCCTCCACCGCCCGGCCGAGCCGCAGCACGGCCGCGTCGTCGAACGGCCGGCCGACGATCTGCAACCCCAGCGGCAGGCCGTTGGCGGCGAAGCCCGAGCAGACCACCAGCGCCGGCCCGCCCGACACGTTCGCGGGTGCCGTGAACATCGGCCGCGCCAGCCCCTCGTCGAGCTGCTGGTCGGCGAGCCTGGGCGGCGGCGAAGCGGCAGAGGCGGTCACAAGCACCTCGACCCGCTCGAACAGCGCGTTGAACTGCGCGGCGAGCGTCCTGCGCTGGCGCTGGGCCTGGAGGTAGTCGGCGGCGCGCAGCAGGGCGCCGGCCATCACCCGCACCCGGAAGGCGCGCGAGTAGAGCTCGGCCCGGGTGGTCAGGTCGTGCTCGTGTAGCGCGTAGGCCTCGCCGGTGATGATCAGGCGGGTGACCGCGTTGAAGTCCTGCAACGGCGCGGTGTCGAGCTCCACCACCGTGCAGCCGAGCTCCTTGAGCAGCCGAACCGCGTCGGCCATCTGCTCGCGCACCTCGGCCGAGGCTGGCACGTCGTGCTCGTGGAAGCGGCGGATCAGCCCGACCCGCATCCCCTTCACCGGCTTGCGGCACTCCGCAGGGTAGTCGACCCGGGGCGCGGGCACCGAGGCGCTGTCCTCGGGGTCGTGGCTGGCGATCGCGGCGAGCAGGATGGCGCAGTCCTCCGCCGTCCAGGCCATCGGCCCGGCGGTGTCGAGCGAGTGCGCGAGCGGGACGACGCCGCGGCGGCTGACCAGCCCCGCGGTCGGCTTCAGCCCGGCGATGCCGCAATAGGCGGCGGGCAGGCGGATCGAGCCGCCGGTGTCGGTGCCGAGGCTGCCGAGGCAGAGCCCGGCGGCGAGCGCCGCGCCCGAGCCGGAGGAGGAACCGCCGGTGAAGCGCTCGGTGTCCCAGGGGTTGCGCGCGGGCGGCCAGGGCAGGTCGAAGGCCGGGCCGCCGATCGCGAATTCGTGGGTCGCGAGCTTGCCCAGCATCACCACGCCGGCCTCGGCCAGCAGTTCGACCGCGGCGGCGCTGCGCTTCGGCATGTGGTTCAGCATCAGCCGGGAATGCGCGGTGGTGCGGACGCCGGCGGTCTCGTAGATGTCCTTGTAGGCGACCGGGATGCCGTGCAGGGGTCCCTTCCAGCCGCCCGAGCCGATCGCCTTCTCGGCGACGCGGGCGGCCGAGAGCGCCTCGCGCTCGGTCACGGTCAGGAACGCGTCGAGCCTGGGGTTGAGCTGCTCGATCCGCGCGAGCAGGGCGCGGACGAGGTCCACGGGCGACAGCCGCCGGGCGCGGATCGCGCCCGCCGCATCGGCGATGGTCAGGTGGTGGAGGACGTCGGCCGCTCTCATCGGCGCGCGCGGGCGGCCTTTCTGGCGGGCTTCGTCGCGCGGGCGGACTGCTTGGCGGGCTTCGCGCGCGCCGGCTTGGGTGCGGGCTTGGCGGGCTTGGCGGGCTTGGCCGCGCGCGCAGCGGGTTTCGCGGGCGCCTTGGCGCTGGGCTTCGCGGGACGGGGCTTCGCCGCGGGCGCGGGTAGCGGGGCGGCCGGAGGGTTCGCGGGCGCGACCGTGAACCAGGGCTCGTCCCAGATCGGGCGGGCGCGCGGGATGCGGCCCGTCAGGGCGACGATCTGCTGGTAGGAGACCGCGAGATCCGCCTTCTGCCCGGCATTCAGGTTCAGCCCCGCGCGGCGGACCAGGATGTCCACCTCGTCGCGCGTGACCGCCGGCGGCGAGGCCGGCATGGCTGCGGCAGCGGGCGCGGCGGCCTGACGCCCCGCCCCCGGCCTCGCTATCACGGGGGCCGAGAGCCCACCTGTAGTGCTCATCCGCGCTGCACCCCGGAAGCTCCTCTGGGGTTCTCGTATGGCGCGAAAGTGTTACCGGGCCGAGATAGGACGCGCAACCGGTTTGGCGGGGTTCCTCAGGGCGATCGCATGTGGCCGAGGACGGAGCGCGCGACGTCGTGGGACCAGCCTGAACGCTTTGGCTCGCGTCGGATGGAGATGCCGGGTCGTGCGGAGCGGCGGAGGTTGAGGGCGGGTCTGCGCAGGAAGGCGGGGTTCCCTGGCCCATGATCCTTGCGGTTTCTGGCACGGTCCTCGTCGCAGCTGGTGTCGAGCACCCGGTGCAGGCTGGTCTCGATGCGCCAGAGGGCGCGCCCGGCCTCGGCCAAGCGCGCGGGGGTAGGGTGTCGAAGGCGAGAGAAGCGGCGCGTGCGGGTGATACGCCTCCCACGTTGCCAGCCCGGCTCCGCGGTGCTGCGCCTCCCGCCCAGAATGGCGGAGGACGCCATGATCCACTAACCTTCCTCTCGGACCACTCACGCGGGACAGGTTTCAATTGCGCAGATCGCCGGCCCAGGGAACGATGCGGGCAGGGACAGGCGATCCGGCTCACACCGTGTCGATGCCGCGACCGTACAACCCGCCCCGGCCCGTCGCCCCATGATCGAGGAGGCCCCACAGTAGCTTCGCATTCGGTCGCCACCGCCGGGGTTCGCCCCCCTGACACGGACTGCCCGCGACGACGCGTGAGCCGAAGCGTGTCCCGGCGGCCGGTGCCTGGTCCGTCGCCAGGGCGCCGGCAAGGCGCTGTTTGGACACGCGACACCAGTCGACTTGTCATCCTGGCCGGCCGCAGGACCGCGATCGGCGCTTGGAGAAGTGAACGATGATGAATGCCAGGTATCTCGCGCCTCGAACGCTCGACGAGGCAGTCGGCGCCTTCGCCGCCGCAGCGGGTGCCGCCCGCATCCTCGCTGGCGGCACAGACCTTCTGGTGCAGATGCGCACGGGCGCTGTGCGGCCGGAACTGATCATCGACATCAAGAGCATCGACGAAATGACGACCGTCGTCGAAACAACTGGCGGCGGTTTCTGCGTCGGTGCTGCGGTGTCGGGGGCGGTGCTCGCCGAGCACCCGCGCTTCGGCAAGGTCTGGCCCGGCGTGCTGGACTCCGTGAGCCTGATCGGCTCCACCCAGGTGCAGGGCCGCGCCTCCCCAGGCGGCAACCTGTGCAATGCCTCGCCTGCGGCAGACAGCGTGCCGGCCATGATCGCCGCCGCCGCCAGCGTGACCGTGCAGGGACCGAACGGCCGGCGCGACATCCCGGTCGAGGCGGTGTTGGCCGGACCGGGGCGCACGACCCTGGCGCCCGGCGAGATCGTGGTCAGCTTCACCCTGCCGCCCCGGCCCAAGGGCGCGGGCGATGCCTATCTGCGGATGATCCCGCGCACCGAGATGGACATCGCGGTCGTCGGATGCGGCGTCAACCTGACCATCGAGGACGGCATTGTCACCGCCGCACGCGTCGGCCTGGGCGCCGTCGCGCCGACCGTCCTGTTGGTCGCCGATGCCGCGAAGTCGCTCATCGGATCGACGCTCGATGAGGCGGCGCTGGAGCAGGCGGCGGCAGCCTGCCGGGCGGCCTGCCGGCCGATCGACGACAAGCGCGGTACCATCGCCTATCGCACGACAGTCGCCGGCGTCCTGCTGAAGCGGACCGCCGCGATAGCCGCCGAACGCGCCCGGAGGAACTGACGGTATGGCAAAGTTGCACGTCTCTACGGTCATCAATGACGAGCCCGTGGAATTCCTCTGCGACCCGCATCAAAGCCTGATGGACGCGCTGCGTTCGACGCTGGGTCTGACCGGCACCAAGGAAGGCTGCGGCACCGGCGACTGCGGTGCGTGCTCGATCACGCTGGACGGCAGGCTCGTCTGTTCCTGCCTGACCCTGGCTGCCGAGGCCGAAGGCCGGACGATCGAGACCATCGAGGGGATGGCGCAGGGCGATCGGCTGCACCCGCTGCAACAGAAGTTCCTGGAGATGGCCGCATTGCAGTGCGGCATCTGCACGCCTGGCTTTCTGATGGCCGCCAAGGCGCTGCTGGACCGAAACCTTGACCCGAGTGAAACCGAGATACGCTTCTGGCTGGCCGGCAACCTGTGCCGTTGCACGGGCTACGACAAGATCGTCCGCGCCGTCATGGAAACCGCTGCGGAGATGAGGGGGGCTCGGCAATGAACGACGCCAGCACGGCGGAGATCGTCGGCAACAAGTGGATCGGCCGGCGCACGATCCGCCCCGACGGTGCGGACAAGGTGACGGGGCGTGCCGCCTATGCCGCTGACACCACCATGCCCGGGATGATCTGGGGCAGGGTGCTGCGCAGCCCGCATCCGCACGCCCGGATCGTGGCGATCGACACGAGCAAGGCAGAGGCGGTGCCCGGCGTGAAGGCGGTCATCACCGCGCGCGACGTTGTCCATTTCCCGGTCGAGACGCCGGTACCGCTCGGAATCCAGGACATGCGTTGGATCAGCCGCAACGTGATGGCGCGCGAGAAGGCGCTGTTCCACGGCCATCCGGTCGCCGCGGTCGCCGCGACCACCGAGGCGATCGCCGCGGAAGCCTGCGCGCTGATCGAGGTCAAGTACGAGGTGCTGCCCTGGGCGATCGAGATCGATGATGCGCTGAAGCCCGACGCTCCGATCCTGCACGAGTCGATCAGGTTCGAAGGCAAGCCCTCCAACATCGCCGGCAGGCTCGAGCACAAGCTGGGCGATGTCGAGGCCGGCTTCGCCGCGGCCGATGTCGTCATCGAGCGCAGCTTCCGCACCGAGCCGGTGCATCAGGGCTACATCGAGAGTCACGCCTGCCTGGTCAGCGTTGCCCCGGACGGCAAGTCGACGGTCTGGAGCTCCAGCCAGGGCCAGTTCATGGTGCGCGCGATGTGCGCTCACCTCGCGGGCATGCCGCAAAGCGACATCCGTGCCATCCCGGCCGAGATCGGCGGCGGCTTCGGCGGCAAGACCATCGTCTATCTCGAGCCGCTCGCGCTGTTGCTGTCGCGGAAGTCGGGAAGGCCGGTGAAGATGGTGATGTCGCGGGACGAGGTGTTCCGCGCGACCGGCCCGACATCGGGCTCGAAGAGCACCGTGAAGATCGGCGCGACCAGTGACGGGCGGATCGTCGCCGCGCAGGGCACCTTCTACCTGCAGGCCGGTGCGCTGCCGGGATCACCGATCCGCGGCGCCGCGGGCTGCGCCTTCGCCCCCTACGACATTCCGAACGTGCATTCGGTGGGCTACGACGTCGTATCCAACCGCTCCAAGGTCGCGGCCTATCGCGCGCCGGGCGCGCCGATCGGCGCCTATGCCACGGAGTGCGTGCTCGACGAGGTGGCCGAGGCGCTGAAGATGGACCCGCTCGAGTTCCGTCTGAAGAACGCCGCGCGGGAGGGCACTAAGGCTGCGCACGGCCCGGTCTTTCCGCGCATCGGCTTCGTCGAAACGATCGAAGCGGCGCGCGCGCATCCGCACGTCACGGCACCGCTCGGCAAACACCAGGGGCGAGGTGTCGCCAGCGGCTTCTGGTTCAACGCCGGCGGCGAATCGAGCGCACAGGTCAACATCACCGAGGACGGCAACGTCGTGGTCACGACCGGCCACCCGGACATCGGCGGCTCGCGCGCCTCCACCGCCAATATCGCTGCGGAGCTGCTCGGCATCGACTATCGCCGCGTCTCGGTGCTGATCGGCGACACGGCGACGATCGGCTACAGCAATCTGACCGGCGGCAGCCGAGTCACCTTCGCCTCCGCCATGGTGGTCACGCAGGCGACCGAGAAGGTCATCGCCACACTTCGCGAACGCGCGGCAGCGATCTGGAAGATCGATCCGGACGCCGTCAAATGGGAGAACGGCGAGGCGGTACCCGCCGGTCACAACGCCGGCAGGTTCCCGGCATTGACGCTCGCCGAAATCGCGGCGCGGGCGCCCGAGACGGGCGGGCCGATCGGTGCGGGCGTGCAGCTCAACACCGCTGGGGCCGAGGGCGGCTTCGCGACGCATATCTGCGACGTCGAGGTCGACCTTGATCTCGGGATCGTTCGCGTGGTGCGCTACACTGCGATCCAGGACGTCGGACGGGCGATCCATCCCGGCTATGTTGAGGGGCAGATGCAGGGCGGCGTTGCCCAGGGCATCGGCTGGGCGCTGAACGAGGAATACATGTACGACAGGCAAGGCCGCGTGGATAACGCGAGCTTCCTCGACTACCGGATGCCCGTCTGCTCCGACCTGCCAATGCTAGACACGGTCATCATCGAAGTTCCGAACCCAAAACATCCGCAGGGAGTACGCGGCGTCGGCGAGGTGCCGATCGTTCCGCCCCTCGCCGCGGTGGCGAACGCAGTCTACAGGGCTCTGGGCCGCCGGCTCTACAGCCTCCCCATGTCGCCGCCGCGCGTGCTTGCGGCGTTGGCGGTGTAGATGAGGCGGCGGCCGCGTTCGCCGAGACCGGGTAAGCGCGAAGGCGCGACCTCGCTCGGTCGGGAAGTACGATCCTGGAGGCTTGGCCGGCCTGGCCGAGTCGAGCAGCAATCGTCGTCGCGTCAGCGCTCGTTTTCGGAACGGACGGCAGCCAGGTGGGCGCGGCGATGGGTCGGCACCGGACAGCAGCCGGTCCAGAACCTCATCCGGGATCGCAGGCGGGTTGCGGCGGGGCATGCAGCGGCTCCTTCAGCTCCACCCTGCGGCCCCAAACACGAAACTCCCGATAGATCCTACGCCGGTCGGCGCGCCTTCAGCGCCGCGGCCAATGTTCCGTCGTCGAGATAGCCGAGCTCGCCGCCAACGGGCACGCCATGCGCGAGCCGCGTCACCGCCACGTTGAGCGGCCGCAACCGCTCCGCAACAAGATGCGCGGTCGCCTGGCCGTCCACCGTTGCGCCGAGCGCGAGGATCACCTCCGAGACACCACCTGCGGCGACACGCCGCAGCAGCTGCTGGATCGTCAGATCCTCCGGCCCGCGCCCGCCGATCGCCGACAGCGTGCCACCAAGCACGTGATAGAGGCCGCGATGCGCGCCCGCCCGCTCGAGCGCCCAGAGATCGCCGACCGACTCCACCACGCAGATCACCGAACGATTCCTGCGTTCGTCAGCGCACACCCCGCACGGGTCCGTACTGTCGAGATTGCCACACACGGAACACGGACGGATCGCCGCGGCGGCGGCCTCGAGCGCCGCCGCGAGCGGCTGCAGCAGCACCTCGCGCTTCTGGATCAAGGCCAGCGCCGCCCGGCGGGCGCTGCGCGGGCCGAGGCCCGGCAGTTTCCCCAGCAGCGAGATCAATCGGTCGAGCTCAGGGCCCACAGACGAAACGGAGGGGGCACAGGGCCGTTGACCCTTTCCCCCCCACCCTCCATCCCAGGACCCTAGGCACAGGCGATCGCTTCGATCTCGACCTTCAGCGCCGGCGAGGCGAGACCGGCGACAATCAGCAGCGTCGATGCCGGCGGCGTGATCGACCCGAGCGCCTTCTGGCGCGCCTCGCGCGACGCCGGGATGTACGACGCGTCGGTGAGAAACACGGTCATCTTCGCGATCGACTCAGGGCCGAGCCCCTGCGAGCGCAGCGCCGCCAGCACATTGGCCATCGCCTGCTCGCACTGCGCGCCGATCTCCTCCGGGACCGTGCCATCCGGACGCGTGCCGACCTGTCCGGCCAGCAACACCCAGCGCGTCGCACCCGTTGCCACAGCGACATGGCTGTAGCGCCCCGCCGGATCATGCACACCAGGCGGATTGACGAACTGCAGAACGGCCATGCTTTCCTCCCTGCTCAGCCCGCCGCCGCCCGGCCGGGCGACGGCAACTCCTCGGTCTCGATCCCGCCGCCAGGCGGCGGACGCGGGGCCCCCTCTGGCGCAATGAAGCCGCGCAAGGCACGGCGCACCTGGAACTCGAACTCCACGTTCAGCCCCTGCGGATCATCCATCGCCGAGCGCAGCATCTCGTACCAGACCGCCTCGCGCGCTGCGACCGACGTGCCCTCCAGCACCGTCCGCGTCCGCGTCACCGTCGCCTCCGCCGAGCCGCGCCGCCCCTCCGCACCCTCCGCCTCCAGCCGCACGCGCAGCGTCAGTACGTAGCGCTCGGACGGCTGGGTGGAGAACAACGCGCCGATCCCCGTCTGCCGCGGCAGACGCTCCTCGATCAGACTCGCCTCCTCGATGATCGCGCGCGCGCGGCCCTGCCTTCCCCACGCCTGCACACGGTCGGTCAGCATCCGCCGCAGCGCCTCGCGCGGCTCGACCGGTGCGCGATGATCGACATGCGGCGGCGCGCGCGGCGGCACCCACGCATCCACCACCTCGACCTGAGCGACGTCGAGCTGGATCGTCGTCAGATGCGTGTAGTCGAACGGACGGATCACCGGACGCGGCTGCTCGGCCGGACCCGCGCAGCCCGCCACCACCGCGCCGAGCGCGATCAGCCACCGTCTGCCAACCATGCCGCCTCCCGCCCCGTCAGGCCGCGCCGCCATCCGCCGGCGACGCCGCCCCCACTTCACCGCGGTCGAAGCGGAAGTCAACGTTGCAGAACTCGCAGGTGACGGTGATGGTGCCGTCCTCGGCCATGTGGTCGAGGTCGTCGGCGCCGAACCCGGCCAGCACCCGCTCGATCCGATCGCGCGAGCAGCGGCAGCCGAACGAGACGGGCTTCGCTGTCTGCACCCGCGGATCCAGCTCGTGGAACAGCCGCCACAGCAGCCGCTCGGCCGACAGCACCTCGTCGAGCAGCTCCGCAGCGGTGGCGCTGCCGGCGAGCATCACCGCGGTGCGCCAGGCCTCGTCGTCGTCCTCCGGCGCGCGGCGACGCTCGCCGCCCGCGAAGGCGATGCGCTCCAGCAGCAGCGCACTCGCGCGCCAGCCCGCCTGCGTACGCGAGGCGACCAGCTTCACCGCCGCCTCCACCTGCTGGCTGGTGCGGAACCAGGTGTGCGCGAGGTCCGACAGGCTCGATCCCTCGAGCGGCACGATGCCCTGGTAGCGGTCCATCTCCGGCCCCTGGTCGACCGTGAAGGCGAGATGCCCGGCGCCGAGCAGCCGCGCCGCCGAGGGCGCATCGTCGAGCCGCGCCAGCGCCTCGGCATCCACGCGCGCATAGCCGCGCAAGGCACCCTGCCCGGTGCAGTCGGCGAGCAGCATGCCCACCGGCCCGTCGCCACGCGCCTGCAACGAGAACGAGCCCTCGAACTTCAGCGCCGCCGACAGCCCCGCGGTCAGCGCCAGCGCCTCGCCGAGCAGTTGCGCGACCGCATCGGGAAGGGTGTGGCGCGTCAGCAGCGCATCCGCGAGCGAGCCGAGCCGCACGAGCTGGCCGCGCGCCGGCGCGGCCTCCAGGTAGAACGGACGGACCGCGGACGGAACGGTCAGGATCGGAACGGGGGCGCGGCCCGGCTCAGCCTCGCCCCCCGGGATCATCGTCGCGCCACCGCGGGTTCGAGGCACCAGGCGAGCACGCCGGCCTGGGCGTGCAGGCGGTTCTCGGCCTCGTCGAACACGACCGATTGCGGCCCGTCGATCACTCCGTCGGTGACCTCCTCGCCGCGATGCGCCGGCAGGCAGTGCAGGAAGATCGCATCCGGCGCATGGGCCATCAGCGCCTCGTTCACCTGGTAGGGCTTCAGCAGGTTGTGCCGGTTCGTGCCCGGCGCGTCGTTCATGCTGACCCAGGTGTCGGTGACGACCGCGTCCGCGCCGCGCACGGCCTCGACGGGGTCCTCCGTCACCTCGATCACCGCGCCCTGCTCGCGCGCCCAGGCGATGCTTTCGGCCGGTGGGCGCAGTGCCTCCGGCGTTGCGAGCCGCAGCGTGAAGCCGAACCGCGCGGCCGCGTGGATCCAGCTCCGCGCGACGTTGTTGCCGTCGCCGCACCAGGCGACCACGCGGCCGGCGATCGGCCCGCGATGCTCCTCGAAGGTCATCACGTCGGCCATGATCTGGCACGGGTGCGACTGGTCGGTCAGCCCGTTGATCACCGGCACGGTCGCCGCGTCCGCAAGCTCGTTCAGCTTCGACACACTGTCGGTGCGCAGCATGATCGCGTCCACGTAGCGCGACAGCACGCGCGCGGTGTCCGCCACCGTCTCGCCGCGGCCGAGCTGCATCTCGCGCGCGCTCAGCACCACCACGTCGCCGCCGAGGCGCTTCATCGCCACCTCGAAGCTCACGCGCGTGCGCGTGGACGGCTTCTCGAAGATCAGCGCCAGCGTGCGGCCCGCCAGCGGCCGCGCGGCGAGCGGTCCGGCGCCGGATTTGAACCCGGCGCCGAACTCGAGGATGCGTCGCAGCGTGGCGTGGTCGAGCGCCGAGACGTCGAGGAAGTGGCGCGGCGGCGCAGGCGGCGGGGCGGCCTTGCCGCGGCGTGG
>NZ_JBHYDW010000089.1:0-18310 GCF_051860475.1 Elioraea sp.
TCAGGCCGGCATAGACGACGGTCTTGATCGTCTCGAGCCAGCCGCCCGATTTGCGCTTCGCCATGGAGGGTCCGGGGGCCTGCGAGGATTGGGCGCCCTTCGTCTCAGGCGCTGCGGTTGGGCGGACTTGCCCGGTGGGGGGAGGCTTGTCAAGCAAGCGGGGGCTCAGCCGGACGGGACGGCGCTGATGATCACGATCGCCTGCGCATAGGGCGGCTCGTCGGTCAGCGTGACGGTGATCCGCGCCGCCATGCCGGGGGGCGTGATCGCGGCGAGGCGGGCGGCCGCGCCATTCGCGAGCCGCATGGTCGGCTGGCCGGAGGGGAGGTTCACGACCTCCATGTCGCGCCAGAACACGCCGTGGCGGAGCCCCGTGCCGAGCGCCTTGGCGCAGGCCTCCTTGGCGGCGAAGCGGCGGGCGTAGGTGGCGGCACGGGCGGCGCGGCGGTTGGCCTTGGCCTGCTCGCCCTGGGTGAAGACGCGGGCGGTGAAGCGGGCGCCGTAGCGGGCGAGCGTCGCCTCGATCCGGCGGATGTCGCAGATGTCGCTGCCGAGGCCGATGATCATGGGGATGTGCCGGCTTGCTGGGGCGTGGAGGTAGCACGGCGGCGGGGGCGGGGCGAGCCTGCGGGGCAGCGCCTCGGGGCGCCCTGGTGCTCCGTTCGACCCTAGCTGCCGACCTTCAGCGTCGACACCAGCCCGCGCAGGCAGGCCAGCAGGCTGAGCGGCGTGATCCTGCCCGTGCGGGGGTTCTCCTCGGAGGGCACGTTCTCGATCGTCATGGCGAGCCGCACCGTGTCGGCCTCGACCTTCACGGTGTGGGTGTTGCGGGTGACCGTCGGGTCGGCCCAGATCTCCAGCGTGGTGCAGTCCGGCCCGATCCCGGCGAGCGCGAGCGCGGCCGCGACGTTCACGTTCGCCGGGAACCCCTTCGCGCCCTGGCGCGCGGAGCCGGCGAAGATGCGCGTGGGCTCGGTGATCGCCAGCACGTCGATACCGTGCTCGTCGAGATACGGCGCACCGGCCAGCCCGCGCGGCGGCTTGCGGGTGACCAGGGTGACGCTCTCGACCGCGCCCTCGGCGGCGGCGCGCACCGCGTCAAGCCCGAGCAGCGCGCCGGTGGGCACGATGATCCGCCCGCCCGCCGCCTTCGCCTGATCGACGAGATGCATGCGCGGCAGCAGCGCGCCGACCGAGGACACCACCGCGATCCGCCCGGCTGCCACCGCCGGGCCGACGATCTGCTCGAACACCGACGCGGGCGCCGCCTCGACCACGATGTCGGCGTGCGCGGCCAGCTCGCCGAGCCCGACGATCGCGGGCGGGGCCTTGAAGGCAGCGAGATTGGCCGCCGCCTTCTCCCGGTCGCGCGCCGAGACCGCCGTCAGCCGCAGCCCGTCCACGCCGGCATCCAGCGCCTGCGCCAGCTTCAGCCCGATGGCGCCGAGCCCGCCGATCGCCACAGTCAGCATTGGTCAACCTCTCCCGCTATACTGCCGGTTGCATCCCGAGCCGGAAGGACCCGTCCATGTCGGTGCCCACCCTGCCCCCGCACGGGGGTGACCGCGTGATCGCCTTCATCGACTTCGTCAAGTCGCTGCGCTGGCCGGCGGTCGTCGTGCTGCTGCTGGTCCTGCTGCTCGATCCGATCCGGACGACGATCGAGGCGCTGCACGGCGACGGCGCGGGCGTCGTGCGGCTGGGTGACATCCCGCTGCGCGTCACCCCGCACACCCTGCCGGCACCGAACCCAGAGGTGGCGCGCGCGGTCGCGGCAATGGATGCGGACGTGCTGCGCACCTTCCTGGATATGGACCAGAACGCGATCTACTGCGGCAGCCTGGACGCCGAATACCGCGCCGGGATGCGCCGGCTCGCCCATCTCGGGTTGGTGGAGGCGCGCTCCGACCCGTCGCGGCCGGGCGACTGCCGCGACTATGCGGTGATGACCGAGCTCGGCAAGCGGGTGGAGACCTATCTGATCAGCGTGATGGTGGGGATGCTGAAAGGCTGATCAGACCACCGGGCTGCGCCCGCCATCGACATTGATCGCGGTGCCGGTGACGTAGCCGGCCGCGTCGGAGGCGAGGAAGCAGGCAACGTTGGCGAACTCCTCGGCCGTGCCGAGCCGGCCGAGCGGCACCGCCTTGCCCTGTTCGGCGCACCACTGCTCCCAGGTGATGTTGCGCTTCTCGGCGGCGTGGCGGCGCACCCATTGCGCGCTCTCGATGATGCCGACCAGCAGCGCGTTCACCAGGATGCCCTTGGGTGCCCCTTCGTTCGCGAGCACCTTGGTCAGCGCCATTCCGGCCGCGCGGCTGACGGCGGTCGGCGCGCCCTCGGCCGGCGGGGCCTTGGCGCCGATGTTCAGCACGTTGATGATGCGGCCCCAGCCGCGCTGTGCCATGCCGGGCCAGGCGAGGCGGGCGAGGCGGATCGCGGCGAACAGCTTCAGGTCGAGATCGGCCTGCCACTCGGCGTCCGTGATGTCGCGGAACGGTCCGCGCTTCGACGTGCCGGCGTTGTTGACCAGGATGTCGATACCGCCGAGCGCGGCCTCGACCTTCGGCCACGCGGCGGCGATCGCCTCGGCGCTGGCGACGTCGCAGGGCACCGCGACGATCGTGCGCCCGGGCGCGGCCTCGCGGACGACGGCGGCGGCCGTCTTGAGCACATCCGCCCGGCGGGCGAGCATCGCAACGTCCGCGCCCGAGGCCGCGAAGCGGCGCACCATCGCGAGGCCGAGCCCCTCGGAGGCGCCGGTGATCAGGGCACGACGGCCCGCAAGGCTGATATTCATGCGGGGATCCTGGGGAGAGTGGGGCGACCAACGGGACTCGAACCCGTGACATCCAAGACCACAACCTGGCGCTCTACCAGCTGAGCTATGGCCGCCGCCGAGGGCCGGGTTCCTACGCCCGAGGGCGTCATGCCGTCAACGCCCGTGGTGCCTCCGCCCCGCGCGCGGCGAAGGCCGTGCGCATCCGCCGCAGCGCCTCGTCCAGGGTCGCGTCGTGCTTGCAGAAGGCGAAGCGGGCATAGTGGCGCGGCGCGGTGGCGGCATCGGCGTAGAAGGCGCTGACCGGGATCGCCGTGACCTTCGCCGTCTCGGTCAGCCAGCGGCAGAACGCGACGTCGTCGCCAGAGAAGCCGAGCGGGCGGAAATCGGTGGTGATGAAGTAGGTGCCCTTCGCCTCCAGCACACCGAAGCCGAGCTCGGCCAGCCCCGCGGCCAGCCGGTCGCGCTTGGCGGCGAGCCCGTCGGCGAGGTCGTGGAAATACCCGTCCGGCTTTCCCAACCCGAGCGCCGCCGCGCGCTGGAGATTGGGCGGCGTGGTGAAGGTAAGCAGCTGGTGCGCCTTGGCGATCGTCTGCGCCAGCGCCTTGGGCGCGGTGACGTAGCCCACCTTCCATCCCGTGAGGCTGAAGGTCTTGCCCGCGCTGCCGATGCGCGCGCAGCGCTCGCGCATGCCCGGCAGGCTCATCAGCGGGATGTGGCGCCAGCCGTCGAAGGTCAGGTGCTCATAGACCTCGTCGCACACCGCGTAGGCGTCGTGCTTCTGCAGCAGGTCGGCGATGAAGGCGAGTTCGGCGGCGGTGAACACCTTGCTGCAGGGGTTCTGCGGCGTATTCATCAGGATCGCCTTGGTGCGGGGCCCGAACGCGGCGGCGAGCGCGGCGCGCGGCAGGTCCCATCTCGGCGGCTCGAGCCGCATCAGCTTCGGCACCGCGCCCAGCATGCGCACGACCGGCAGGTAGGTGTCGTAGAGCGGCTCGATCAGCACCACCTCGTCGCCCGGGTCGAGCAGCGCCATCAGGCAGGCGGTGATCGCCTCGGTGGCCCCCGAGGTGACCACGACCTCGGAGGCGGGATCGGCCTCGATGCCCCAGAAGCGCCGGTTCGCCGCGGCTACCGCGCTGCGCAGCTCCGGCACGCCGGTCATGGGCGGGTACTGGTTGCGTCCGTCGAGCAGCGCATCGGCGGCCGCCCGCAGCACATCCGCCGGCCCGTCCTCGTCCGGAAACCCCTGGCCGAGATTGACCGCGCCATGCTGCACCGCGAGCGCGGACATGACGGTGAAGATCGTGGTGCCCGTGTTCGCGAGCAGGGTGTTGTGCGGCTTCATCGCGCTGGCGGCATCCCCCGGACCGAAGCAGCGACTATGGCGGCGCCCCGGAGGTCACGCAAGGACTGCCCGGAAATTAGGCAGATGCACGCCGCCCGTGCCCCCTTCGGTGCGTTCAAGGTGGCCCAGCGTTTCGCTCGGGTGCCGGCCTTGCCCGCGCGGCACAACCCGTGCAAGTAACCGGCGCAAGGCAGGATTGCGCCGCGGTTGGGGCGCGCAGGTCAGGCGGCGGACAAGGCGCATGAAGAAGATCGAGGCCATCATCAAGCCCTTCAAGCTCGACGAGGTGAAGGAGGCGCTGCACGAGGTCGGGCTGCAGGGCATCACCGTGGTCGAGGCCAAGGGATTCGGCCGCCAGAAGGGCCATACCGAGCTCTACCGCGGCGCCGAGTACGTGGTGGACTTCCTGCCCAAGGTGAAGATCGAGGTCGTGTGCGAGGACGGGCTGGTCGATCGCGCGATCGAGGCGATCATGAACGCCGCGCGCACCGGCCGGATCGGCGACGGCAAGATCTTCGTCACCACGGTCGAGGAGGCGATCCGCATCCGCACCGGCGAGCGCGGCGAGGAGGCGATCTAGCCGCACGCCCGGCCATCCACAGAGTCCGGCCCGCGCCGTGCATGGCAGCGGGCGCCGCCGGGCGGGCACACCGTCCGGCCGTCAGCGATCGGGACCGTTCAGGCCCGGTCACCCAGCGATGAACACGGCAGACACACAGGAAGGGGACCATGGCTGCTAAGCCCGAAGTCAAGAAAGTGCTCGAGATGATGAAGGAGCACTCGGTCGAGTATGTCGATCTGCGCTTCACCGACCCGCGCGGGAAGTGGCAGCACACCGCCCAGCACGTCAGCACGATCGACGAGGACGCGTTCACCGACGGCATCATGTTCGACGGCTCCTCGATCGCGGGCTGGAAGGCGATCAACGAGTCCGACATGATCCTGATGCCGGACGCCGAGACGGCGGTCATGGACCCGTTCGCGGCCAAGCCCTCCCTGATCCTGGTCTGCGACATCCTCGAGCCCTCCACCGGACAGCTCTACGGCCGCGACCCGCGCGGCACGGCCAAGAAGGCCGAGGCCTATCTCGCCTCCACGGGGATCGGCGACACCGCGTTCTTCGGCCCCGAGGCCGAGTTCTTTGTCTTCGACAACGTGAAGTTCGGCACGGGCGGCAACTACGGCATCTACCAGCTCGACAGCATGGAGGGCCCGCAGGCCAGCCTGAAGGACTATCCCGAGGGCAACATGGGTCACCGCCCCGTGGTGAAGGGCGGCTACTTCCCGGTCCCGCCGGTGGACAGCGAGAGCGACCTGCGCGCCGAGATGCTCTCCACCATGGGCGAGATGGGCGTGATCATCGAGAAGCACCACCACGAGGTGGCGCAGTCCCAGCATGAGCTCGGCATGAAGTTCAATACGCTGGTGACGATGGCCGACCAGATGCAGATCTACAAATACTGCATCCACAACGTCGCCCACAGCTACGGCAAGACCGCGACCTTCATGCCGAAGCCGATCTATGGCGACAACGGCTCAGGCATGCACGTCCACCAGTCGATCTGGAAGAAGGGCAAGCCGACCTTCGCCGGCAACGGCTATGCCGACCTCTCCGAGACCGCGCTCTACTACATCGGCGGCATCATCAAGCACGCCAAGGCGCTGAACGCGTTCACCAACCCCTCGACCAACTCCTACAAGCGCCTGATCCCGGGCTTCGAGGCGCCGGTGCTGCTCGCCTACTCGGCGCGCAACCGCTCGGCCTCCTGCCGCATTCCGTACGCGACCAGCCCCAAGGCGAAGCGCGTCGAGGTGCGCTTCCCCGACCCGACCGCCAATCCGTATCTCGCCTTCGCGGCGATGCTGATGGCCGGGCTGGACGGGATCCAGAACCGCATCCATCCGGGCGACGCGATGGACAAGGACCTCTACGACCTGCCGCCGGAGGAGCTGAAGGGCATCCCGACCGTGTGCGGATCGTTGCGCGAGGCGCTCGGCGCGCTCGAGGCGGACCACGAGTTCCTGCTGAAGGGCGACGTGTTCAACGCCGACCAGATCGAGGCCTATATCGCGCTGAAGTGGACCGAGGTGTTCCGGTTCGAGCACACCCCGCACCCGGTCGAGTTCGAGATGTACTACAGCGTCTGATCCGCGACCGGATCGGATGAGTTGCGCGGGGCGGCCCTCTCGTCGAGTGAGGGGCCGCCCCGATCTCTGTTCGTGTCCCGTTGTCCGCCGCCTACCGCGCGATGCGCGGCGCCTCCCCCGGCGCGGGCGTGTAGGGGAAGTTCCCCGACTTCAACACTGCGTCCACCCCGCCATGCGCCGCGATGCGCTTGTCCTGGTCGGCGAAGGCGCGCGCGGTGACCTCTGCCGGGTCGCAGATCAGCCGCAGCCGACGCTCGCCCTCGGCCACCGCCGCCGCGTGCGCGGCGTCTCCGGCAAGGTCGCGCGTCTCCAACGGATCCGCATCGAGGTCGTAAAGCTCCGGGCGGAACCCCTCGTAGTGGACGTATTTCCAGCGCCCGAACCGCACCATGAAGATGCCGGTGACCGAGGCGACCGCGTGGTACTCGCTGAACGCGGAACGCTCCATGTCGTCCTCGGCGCGCGCTACGCCGACCAGTGAGCGGCCCGGGAGCTGCGGATCGGAGACCGGGCCAGCGCCCACCGTCTCGACGATGGTCTGGCAGCCGTCCACCAGGCTCACCGGCGTGCGCACGCGCTTGCCGCGCGGGATCCCGGCGCCGCGCAGAATCAACGGGATGCCGACGGACTCCTCGTACATGTTCGACTTGCCCCAGAGCGTGCGCGCGCCGAGATTGTCGCCGTGATCGCTCGTGTAGACGACCAGCGTGTCGCGCCCGAGCCCGGCCGCGTCGAGCGCCTGGACGATCTGCCCGACATTGTCGTCAAGGAAGCTGACCAGGCCGTAATAGGCCGCGATCGCGAGGCGCACATGCGCCTCGTCGCGGAAATGGTCCTCGTAGTTCTGCACCGCGCGCAGCGTCCGCACCACCGGGTGGTCGGGCAGTTCGCCGGGCGCGCGGAGCTGCGGCATCGGCATCCGCGCGGGATCATAGAGGCGGAAGAACTCCGGCGGTGCCACCAGCGGAAAATGCGGGCAGACGAACGAGACGAACAGGCACCACGGCTTGTCGGGCGGGGCCGCGGCGACCTCGCCGATCCACTGCACCGCAGCGTCCCGGATCCTGCGGTCATAGCCGATGTAGCTGCTGTCCCCCTCGCCGGCATCGCCCGCGAGCTGCGCGGTCGAGGGGCGCTTCGGCGGGGGGCGGCGGACCATGCCCTGAAGGTCGCCGCGCCCCTCCAGCACGTGCAGCGGCATGATCTCGCGGCCGAAGCCGTTGGCGTCCTCGATCGAGCGATAGTGCAGCTTGCCGATCGACTCGCAGCGATGCCCCGCCGCCAGCAGACGATGCCCCCAGCCCTCCGGCACGCCGGCATAGGGGTGCGCGTTGTCCCAGTGCCCGATCGCGTGGACGTAGCGGCCGGTGGCGAAGGACGCGCGCGCGGGCACGCAGATCGGACAGTTGGTGTAGGCGCTCTCGAACAGCGTGCCCTCGGTGGCGAGGCGGTCGATGTTCGGCGTCTGGATGATCCCGTTGCCATAGCAGCCCGCGACCCGCTTGCTGTGCTCGTCGGACATGAAGAACAGGACGTTGTGGCCGGTCACGGAGCGATTTCCTCCTGGCTACGGCGGCGGCGGGACAGCACCTCCTGCGCGAGCGGCCAGATGAGCGTAAGCGCGGAGACGCCAAGGAAGCTGAGCGCGATCGGCCGGTCGAGGATGCCCCAGAACCCGGCAGCCGAGAGCTGCATGCCGGAACGCAGCTCCTCCTCGAGGATGCGCGCGAGCACGAAGCCGATCACGAACGGCCCGAGGGGAACATTGCAGCGCCGCAGCCCGAAGCCGATCAGGCCGAACAGGATCACCACCCAGACATCGAACATGCGGTTGTGCAGTGCATAGGCGCCGACGACGCAGAACACGAAGATCGCCGGCAGCAGCAGCGCCCGATTGACCAGCATCAACCGCGCGATCGCCCGCACGCTCGCACTCATGATCACGAACATCAGCAGGTTCGCGACCAGGTAGGCCGCGATCAGCGCCCAGACGAACTCGGCGTTGTTCACGAACAGCAACGGTCCCGGCTGGATGTTGTGCAGGATCAGCGCGCCGAGCAGGATCGCATCGATCGGACTGCCCGGGATTCCCATGGTGATCAGCGGGATCAGCGCGCCGCCGACATTGGCGTTGTTGGCGGCCTCCGAGGCGACGATCCCCTCATCGTGGCCGGTGCCGAACCGTTCCGGTGTCCGCGAGAAGCTGCGCGCGGTCGCATACGCCACCATCGAACTGATCGAGGCCCCGACGCCCGGGAGGATGCCGATCCAGGTGCCGATCACCGAGGAGCGCAGCAGGTTCACCCAGGACCGCCGCCATACGGAGAGGCTCAGCAGCAGCCGCTGCCCACCGATCCGGATCGGCTCGGCACGCTTCTCGATCTCGACCGCGTCCTCGATGATCTGGCTCATCACGAACACGCCGAGCAGCACCGGCAGCAGCGCAAACCCGGCATCGAGCTCGTGCCAGCCGAGCGTGAGACGGAGCTGGCCGTCCGACGGGTTGAGGCCCGGCAGCGCGAAGGCAATACCGAGCGCGCCGGCGAGCAGGCCCTTCACCATCGAGCCCCGGCTGATCGAGGCGATCAGCACCAGCGCCATCAGCACCATCGCGAAGTATTCCCATGGCCCGAAGGTCGTGGCCCAGCGCGACAGCGGTTGCGACAGGACGACGAGAAACACCCCCGCGATCATGCCGCCGATCAGCGAGGCGCCGATCGAGAGCGCGAGCGCACGTTCCGCCTCGCCGCGCTGCGCCATCGGGTAGCCGTCGAAGGTGGTCATCACCGACGATGGCGTGCCCGGCATGCGCAAGAGTGTGGCGCTGATCAGCCCACCCGAGACCGAGCCGACATACATCGCCACCATCATCACCAGCGCATGCGTGCTGTTCATGAAGAACGTCAGCGGCATGGTGAGCGCGATCAGCATCCCGCCCGTCAGCCCCGGGACGGCGCCGACGAAGATGCCGAGCCCCGTGCCGAGCAGCACCCAGAAGAACGGCACCGGACTGAGGATGTAGCCCAGCGCGGAGACGAGGTCGGCAAGCATCGGGCGATCGGCTCAGCGCGGCAGGTCGATGTAGAAGAAGCCGGTGAACAGCCAGGTCCCGCCGATCCCCAGGATCAAGGCGAGCGCCACGCCCAAGGCGACGGTTCTCCGCTCGAACCGGCCAAGCAGCGCGCTCGCGGCGACCAGGAAGGCGATGCTCGCGAGCTCGAAACCGAGCAGGCCGAGATGCATCACACCGAGATAGGTGACCGCGAGCAGGATGATGCCGAGCGCGATGTCGGGCCGCGGCCGGTACCCGGCACTGCCGCCGCGCACGCGGCCGCCAAGGCCGAGCACGGCCCTGACCGCGACCAGGACCGCGAGCACGGCGAGCGTGATCGCGATGCCGCGCGGCACCGCGGCAGAACCGAGCGGGTCGAAGAAAGGGGGCGGCACCTTCCCGGACTGCCACCAGAGCACGCCGGCGAACAGCGCCACGCCGAGCGCGAGGCCGAGATCCGCGACAGGCGTGCGGCTCGCGCCGGCGAGCGCGGCCACCCCGCCGTGCCCGCCGCCGCCGGCGTCGGCCATCAGCGGCCCGGCTGCTGAATCTGCCGCGCCCGCTCGACCAGCGGCAGCGTTTCCGCGAGCGAGCGATCCAGCTCCGCGAGGACGCGCTCGGGCTCGACGAAGATCGGTTCGAGACCGAAATCAGTGAGCTGCTTCGCCACCCGCTCGTCCTTCATCGCCGTGCGGAACGCCTCGCGCAGGAAGGCGATGCGATCGGGCGGCGTGCCCTTGGGCGCGAGCCAGATCCGCCCCGAGGTCGAGACCACGTCGAGGCCGAGCTCCTTCGCCGTCGGCACGTCGGGCAGCTGCGGCGAGCGCCGCTCGGAGAGCAGCAGGATCGAGCGCACGCCGGTCTGGCCGAACTGCAGCAGCTCCGAGACCGAGAACATGGCGATGTCGGTGTGCCCGCCGACCAGCGACTGGTAGCGCCGCGCACCGCCGCCGGCCTGCACGTAGCGGAACTCGACGCCGGCCGCCTGGGCGAGCTGCATCGGCACGAAATGCACCGGCAGGCCGATGTTCGCCGCCACCGTCACCTCGCGCGGGCGGCTGCGCGCAAAGTCGAGCAGCTCGGCGAAGGTCTTGAACCGCCCGTTCGCGGCGGTGGCGATGCCGAGTTCGGCGAAGCCGGTCGCGCCGATGATCTCGAACGCGGTGTGGTCGAAGTCGACCACGCCCATCGCGCGGGACGTCACGAGCCCGTCGTGCCAGAACCCGATCGTGTGCCCGTCCGGCGCGGCGTCGCGGATCGCGCGCGTGCCGATCGTACCGCCGGCGCCTGCCATGTTCACGATCACCACATTGCGCGGGATCGCCCTGGTCTGCTCGAAGGCGCGCTGGAACACGCGCGCCAGCCCGTCCATCGCGCCGCCCGGGTCGGTCGGCACGATCACGCGGATCGGCTGGGCCGGATAGGTGGCCTGCGCGCCCGCCCGGCGAGCGGCGAGCACCCCAATGAGCGCGGGGCCGGCGAGCAGGCTCCGGCGCGGGACTCCTCCCGTGATCGACATCCTGGCGTCTCCGTTTCTTGTTGGCGCACATCATGTTGACAACGGGTCGGGAGCGGCGGCAACAACTTTTGGGAAGGGAAGCCATAATTCGAAGGAATGGTACCGTGGAGCTGCGGGCCATCGACCAGGTCCTTGCAGTCGCCGAGCACGGCAGCCTGAGCGCCGCGGCGGCGGCGCTCGGCCTGTCGCAGCCGGCCCTGACCAAGGCGATCCGCCGTCTCGAGGACGAGTGCAGTGCCCAGTTGTTCGAGCGCAGCGTGCGCGGCGTACGGCCGACCGCGGCGGGCGAGGCCTTCCTCCGCCATGCGCGCGGGATGCGGGCGAGCCTGAACGCCGCAAGCCTCGAGCTCGATGCGCTGCGGCGCGGCCGCGCCGGGCTGGTTCGGATCGGCGCCGGACCGTCCTGGCAGGGGACGCTGCTGCCCGAGGCGATCGCAGCGTTCCGTGCGGACCGACCGGGGGTCCGCATCCGCGTCGTGGGGGGGATGGATGCCGCATTGAAGGCGCTGTTGCGCGCGGGCGAGCTGGACGTCGTGCTGGCCGCCGTCGGCGAGGCGTCACCCGACGCGGCGCCCGATCTCGTGCAGACTGCGCTGCTCAGCGACCGCTATCGCGTCGTCGCCTCGGTTGCGCATCCGCTGCGCGCCCGCCCGTCCCTCGCGATCGCCGACCTGCTCGACTTCCCCTGGATCCTGCCTGCGCCCGGACCCTACATGGTCGAGCGGCTGCGCGCGGTCTTCCGTGCCGAGGGACTCGCCGCGCCCGAGCCGGTGATCGAGACCGACGTCCAGGCGCTCCGCACCGCATTGATGCGCAGCGGCCCCTACCTGAGCTTCCAGGCCGAGGGCCAGCTGGCCGCCCTCGCCATGCCCGACATCCGTCCGCTCGACGTGGCCCGGGCGTCCTGGCGGCGCGACACGGGGATCGTCACACGGCGCGGGGTCGAGCCGACCCCCGCGGCGGCGGCGATGGTCGGCATCATCGAGGCGCTGGCCCGGTCACGCGCGGTGCCGGGTCCGCGCCACCGAGTGATCCGCCCGCTGGCGCCAGCCTAGCCCTCCGGCGTCGCGCCGCTCTCGATCACCAGGGGAGCCCAGGCCGCAACCTCCGAGCGCACGAAGTCCTGGGCCTCGTCGAGGTAGCGCTTGCCCGGCAGTGTCGCGGTCGCCTCGAACCGCTCCATTACCGTGGTCTGCGCCTGGGCGTGCGGGTCGATCCCTCGCGGCGGGCCGACAAGACCTGCGTCATCCGTTTGGCCGGCACCACCCGGACGGGTCGCGGCCACGACCTGCGGCCCGCCGAACCCTCTGCCAGCCCGCGCCGCACGGATCGGCACGACTGGCTGCCAGCGCTCTACCGCCTCTCAAGCGCGCGGTGGACTGCGGCCGACCAGTGCACCAGATCGCGTTTGGCGGCAATCTCGTGACGTCCTGCGGTTCGGTTCCCGCGCACGCGCCGCTCACCGCAGCCAGGACCGCAGGCGGCGGAGCGCCCCGCGGGTCAGTCCGGGCAACGACGGGGACTCGTGCGCGGGCGGCGGCGGACAAAGCGCGGCGGCAGCGCGGATCTCCTCGGCCAGGGCAGCCTCGCGCTCAACGTCGCGCCGCCGGAAGGCCTCCGTCAGCTCTGTGACAAGCGCCTCGGCATAGGCGGCGCTCTCGGCGCGTTTCGTGACCCAGGCCTCCGAGAGCTCCTCCTCATCGGTGATGATGATCTCGTGGCGCAGGTTCGCGACATTCTCCCGCGCATAGCCGAGGTAGAAGTTGATCACACTGCGTAGGTTCTCACGACGCGCAACGTCGCCGACATGGTGCTCGGCGGGGCTCAGCTCGCAGCAGAAGAGGCGTCGGCTATCCTGGGCGATGAACCTCTCGTCCCAGGACGCGCCGATGCGGGCGACGAGATCGTCGTCGATCGTTCCGGCGAAGCGGACTCGGCTCGCGGGCGGCTTCACCGCGATCGGGTAGAGGTGGAAGCCGCGGATGATCACGCCACGCTCGCCCACGCCCCAATAGAGATGCGAGGGGTGGAAGGGCGTGCCGTGCGGCCCGTCCACGAAATGCATCATCAGCTGGGGATGCAGGTTCGCGAGCCAGAGGCGCGACAGCTCAACGGTCGTGATCGAGACGGTACCGTCGGCGGCGCGGAACCGGCCATCGATTGCCGCAGCGATGGCGTGCTGGAGGCCGCGGCCGCCGGTGACCTCGATGACCGTCTTCCCCTGCGCGAGGATCGCCGCCACCTCGGAGAGGAAATTCTCCGCGAGCAGGATGTCGGCGTTCAGCATCACCACGCAATCGCCGTCGCGCGATGCGGACTCGAGCTCACGGTCATAGCATGCGCTCTTGCACACGTATTTTGTTGGCGCCGGCCGAGAAGGGTTCGAGTGAATCCAGGAACTCGTAGCGAAGGGGCGTCAGGCCCGCGAGGCGGCGGATCGCCGCATGGCATTCGCAGCGCGACTTCCCTTCGCGGTCCGTGTAGATGACGTACTCCTTCAGCGCGTGCTGTGCGACAGCCGGGATGTTGCGCGCGGCGAGCTGCGCCGGAAGGCTGTATTCCAGGAACGTGTCGAGATAGGTGTCGCCCCAGACCGGCACCACGATCTTCGTCGTCTTGGTCATTCCGGTCCCGTCCATGCGCAGTGTCCAGGCCGGCCGCTAGCGCAATGGCTTGCGGATCGCGGCGCTGCTCCAACGGTCGACGAGCTCGATCGGCGCCACGCCGACGGCGTCGCAGAACTCATCCACCGCGGCGCGCGCAGCGGGAAAACCGTAGCAGCCATAATCGTGCACCACCACGACGCCGCCCGGCAGCAGCTGGTCCCAACTCCGCTCCAACGCCGCCTTGATCGGCTGATAGAGGTCGAAATCGACATGCACGAAGCGCCAGCGGACGTCCTCGAGGCCCCGGTAAGAATCGGGAAACCAGCCCTTGATGATCTTGAGGTTCGCCGGCCAGATCCCGTCGCCGACGTATTTCGCGACCTGCTCCATGGAGGTCGGCGCGAAGGAGCCGGCGGTCCAGGGTGTGTCGTATTTCTGCTGCTCGACCGAAATGTCGCGGTCGTCGAAGCCCTCGAAAGTGTCAAAGGAATAGAGCGTGCGCGCGGGGTCCATGAACTTGTGGATGACGCGCAGGCTGAAGCCGCGATGGGAGCCGAACTCGACATAGTCGCCCGCGGGCAGCCGGTTCGCCGCGGCGATCAGCTGAAAGAGCTGCAGAACGCGGTTGGGGTCGGTGTGCAGGCCGGATGGCTCGTCCTCGACGCTCACATTGGCATACGCAGTGACCGCTTCGCGGAAGACAGCGTCCTTGTCGCGGAAGGTGTAAAGGATGTGCGGCGGGTACTGATGGTAGATGTCGAAGTCGCTCTCCTTCCACGCCGCTCCAGCGGCCGGTGGCGTGGCCGCGGGCGACAGCGCATGCAACGCAGTAGTGGCTGCCGGCGCCAGCGGCGCGGGCTCCGCTGGAGGCGGCGCTGGGTCGGGTGGAAAAACGTCATGGGCGACACGCTTCAGGCCCCGGTAGATGCTGACCGCGATGGGGGACCTCCGAAGCACCGCTCGGATTGATGACATGATCGCGCTCCGTTCGTGTCCCGTGCTGCGTCACTTCCAACGCCGTGCGCCCGGGCGGACCGGGTGATCGCGCAGGTGACGCGACTTGCCCCACTCAACTGGCCGCTATGGTATCGGCCCGGTGCCTTGACGCATAGCCGAGGGGCTGGACCCGTGCCGGCCGCAGGGACAAGGCCCGCGTCGCGACGGCGGGCGATCTGCGGATCGCCCGCCGCAGGATCGGCGGCGGTCGCGGCGTCGGCACACAAAGCCGCAGGAGTACCGAACCTGCGACCAGAGGCGCGTTGCTTCCGGCACCTTGAGCTCAGGACCGGACCTAGCCCTCCGGCGTCGCGCCGCTCTCGATCACCAGGGGAGCCCAGGCCGCAACCTCCGAGCGCACGAAGTCCTGGGCCTCGTCGAGGTAGCGCTTGCCCGGCAGTGTCGCGGTCGCCTCGAACCGCTCCATCACCGTGGTCTGCGCCTGGGCGTGACGGATCGCCTCCGCCATCCGCTCGAGGATCGGCCGCGGCGTGCCGGCGGGCGCGCATATCCCCGCCCAGCCGTCGGCGACAATGTCCAAGCCGGTCTCGCGGAAGGTCGGGATCGTGTCGAACCCGGTGATCCGCGTCGTGCTGCTGATCGCAAGCGGACGCAACCGCTCGGCACGGATATGCGCCGAGGCCGCGGTGAGGCTGTCGATGGTCGCCGGTACGGTGCCCGCGATCGCGTCCATCGCCGCCTGCGCGCCACCACGGTATGGCACGTGCAGCAGATTGACGCCGGCGAGCTTCGCCATGCGCAGGATCATCAGGTGGTTGACCGAGCCGATGCCCGAGGAGGCGACCTCGATCCCCTGCGCGCGCCGGCGTGCCTCGGCCAGGAACCCCGCCATGTCGTGCGCCGGGAAGGCCGGATTGACCAGCAGCAGATAGGGTGTGCCGAACACGATCGCGATGTGGGCGAAGCTCGTGTCGGCGTTCCAGCGGATCCGGTCGCGGTACAGCGTCGAACCGACCGCGAGCCCCGAAATGGTCGAAAACAGCAGCGTGTAGCCGTCCGGTGCCGCCATTGCCGCGATGCCGGTGCCGACGGTGGCCGCGCCGCCCGCCCGGTTCTCGACCACCACGGGCTGGCCGAGGAAGGCGCCCATCGGCTCGGCCATCAGACGCGCGATGATGTCGGTTGAGCCGCCGGGCCCGAACGGCACGATGAGCCGGATCGGCTGCGCCGGCCAGCGGGCCTGCGCGAGCACAGGCGAGGCGAGAGAGGCTGCGGTGCCGACAATCGCGGCACGACGACGAAGGCGAAGGCGCATCTCAGGGTCCTCCCGGCATCACTCACGGCAACGATGCGCCGATCCGGGATGCCGAAACAAGCTCTGGGCGCTGCCCTGGATCAGGGGACCCGTGCAGCCAGGAAGCGCAGGATGGCCTCGGCGACGCGCGGCCAGCCGGCATCCAGCATCATCGCATGGCCGAGCCGATCCATCGTGATGTGCTCGGCGCCGTGCAGCCAGGCGGTGCGAAGCAGCGAGTCCGACGGGACCAGGGGATCGTCGCCCGAACCGATCACCAACCCGGGCACGCCGAGCAGCCGCGCCGACGCGACCGGCCGGGGCCACTGCGCCTCGGCGAGCGCGCGCAGACTCTCCGATTGCAGCCGTGCGATGTAGCCCCAGGCGAGATGATCCGGCAGCGCATCGGAGAACAGGGCGCTCCTCAGCCGCACCGGCGAGATCCCGCCGGCATCGGCCCAGGGCATGCGGGCCACCTCCTGCCACAGCACCGGATCGGTGAAGGCGAGCCGCCAGTTCGCTCCCGCCAACCCCTCTGGAGTGACGGTCGCGAGCAGCACCAGCCCGCGGATCCGCGGATCGCCCAGCAGCATCTGCGCGACCAGCCCGCCGAGCGAATGCCCGACCAGCACCACCGGCCCCCCGAGTGTCGCGATCGCCTGGCGCGCATCGACCAGGTAGTCGAGCAGCCCGAATCCGTGCAGCACCTCGCGGCCTGCGCTCGCGCCGTGGCCGCGGAAAGACAGCGCGGCCGTGCGCCAGCCCGACGCGGCAAGCGCGCCCATCAGATGCTCGGCCCACATCCACGCCCCGCCCGACGCTCCGTGCAGGAACAGTACGGTGGCGGGCCGCGCGCTGTCCGCGCCCGCGCGCAGCAGCTCGAGCCCACGCACGGGCTCGGGTTGCGGCTGCTCGCGCCGGCGGAACGGGATGACCTCGGAAGGCGGCATGGCGTCCTCTGCCGCCGAGCCTGGACCGGCTGGGCGCGGCGGCGCAAGCCTCAGACGACGCGCGTCAGTTGCGGCTCTTGTCCACCAGCGCGTTCTTCTTGATCCACGGCATCATCGCGCGCAGCTTCTCGCCGACCTGCTCGATCGGGTGCTCGGCGAGCTTGCGGCGCGTCGCCTTGAACGACGCCTGGTTGACACGGTTCTCGAGCATCCAGTCGCGCGCGAAGCGTCCCGACTGGATGTCGGCCAGCACGCGCCGCATCTCGGCCTTGGTGGCGTCCGTGATGATGCGCGGGCCAGTGACATACTCGCCGTACTCGGCGGTGTTGCTGATCGAGTAGTTCATGTTGGCGATGCCGCCCTCGTAGATCAGGTCGACGATCAGCTTCACCTCGTGCAGGCACTCGAAATAGGCCATCTCGGGCGCGTAACCAGCCTCGACCAGCGTCTCGTAGCCGGCCTTGATGAGCTCCACCAGCCCGCCGCAGAGCACCACCTGCTCGCCGAACAGGTCGGTCTCGCACTCCTCCTTGAAGGTCGTCTCGATGATGCCGGCGCGCCCGCCGCCGATCGCCGAGGCGTAGGAGAGGCCGAGTTCGAGCGCGTTGCCCGACGCGTTCTGTGCCACCGCGACGAGGCAGGGAACGCCGCCGCCGCGCTGGTACTCGCTGCGCACCGTGTGGCCGGGGCCCTTCGGCGCGATCATCAGAACGTCCATGTCGGCGCGCGGCTCGATCAGGTTGAAGTGGATGTTGAGGCCATGCGCGAACACCAGCGCCGAGCCCTCCTTCATGTTCGGCCCGAGCTTGTCGCGATAGAGGTCGCCCTGCCCCTCGTCCGGGGTCAGCACCGTCACCAGGTCGGCCCACTTCGCCGCATCCGCCGGGTCCATCACCTTGAACCCCGCACCCTCGGCCTTGGCCACGCCGGCCGAGCCCTTGCGCAGCCCGACGACCACCTCGGCGACGCCGCTGTCCTTCAGGTTGTTGGCATGGGCGTGGCCCTGGCTGCCGTAGCCGATGATCGCGACCTTCTTCCCCTTGATCAGGTTCACATCGGCGTCGCGGTCGTAGTAGACGCGCATGGGCGTATCCTCGTGGTGTGTGGAACGGTTCGGGTGGGGTCTAGCCTCGGCCCGGCGGGCCGGCAAGCAGGTCAGCCGTGGATGCCCTTCGGCCCGCGCGCAATCGCGACGACACCGGTGCGGCTGACCTCGACCAGCCCGAGGGGGCGCATCAGCGCGGCGAAGGCATCGAGCTTGTCGGTCGCGCCGGTCATCTCGAAGACGAAGCTTTCCGTAGTCGCATCGACCACCCGGGCGCGGAAGGCGTCGGCGATGCGCAGCGCCTCGACACGCTTCTCGCCCGCGCCCGCGACCTTGATCAGCGCCATCTCGCGCGCGATGTGTGCGCCTTCCATCGTCAAGTCCGCCACTTTGTGGATCGGCACCAGGCGATCGAGCTGCGCCTTGATCTGCTCAATCACCATTGCCGTGCCCGAGGTGACGATCGTGATGCGGCTGAGGTGCTTCTCCTCGTCGACGGCAGCGACGGTGAGGCTGTCGATGTTGTAGCCGCGGCCGGAGAACAGGCCGATCACGCGCGCGAGCACGCCGGCTTCGTTCTCGACCAGCACCGAGATCACGGCCTGGCGGGTG
>NZ_JBHYDW010000090.1:0-18286 GCF_051860475.1 Elioraea sp.
CGGCCAGGTCTCGTAGATCGCGACGATCCGTCCCTCGACGCGCTCCATCGCCCTCCGCGTCAAAGCCCCTTCCAGGCGACCAGGTTCTTGAACACGTCCTCGTTCACCCGGGTCGCACCGTTGAACGTCCCCCCGGTGGTGTGAATCCCGACGATGTGGCGGTTGCCGTCCTTGAAGCGCCAGACCGGGCTGCCGGACTGGCCGCCCATGGTATCGATCCGGTAGTAGAGGCGGCGGCCCGTCACCGCGAGGATGTTGTTGCTGTTCCACCACTGCGTGCCGTAGGGCTTGTCGCCCGGGTAGCCGGAGTTGTTCACGTTCAGCCCCATCAGGCTGGTGAAGGCGAGATCGGCCAGCCCCATCCAGCCCACCGTGTTGCCCAGCGCCGTGGGCAGGATGATCACGCCGTAGTCATAGTCGGAATTCCTGCTCTGGGTCCAACCCTTCACGCTGCGGTAGTTCGTGCCGACAGCCTCTCCATAGGGCTTAGAACTGCCGTTCCGACCCGGGATCACGCGCACGCTGCGCGCCCAGCCGCCGTCGGCATGGATGTAGATGCAGTGCCCCGCGGTCAGCACCACGCGCGGCCCGATGAAGGCACCCGAGCCGATATAGCTGCGGCCGTTCGCGGCGGTGATCTCCAGGTGGCAGATGGTGCGGTACGGATAGGCGGTGGTGTTGTTGACCCGCACACGATCATCGGTGCCGTGCACGATCTCGGGCATGACCGGCGGCGGCATGGCGGATTCAGCACCGACGTCCTGGCCCTCGACCTCGGCGACCGTGGCCCCGCCCGGCGCCTCGGTGTACACCTCCGCCATGGTCTCGGCCGCGGCCCCCGCGGCCCCGAACTCCGGGCGCGTCAGCGTATCGGTCTCGCGCTCGCCGACGCCAGCGCCAGAGACGGGCGCATGGCCATCCTCGGGCGCGGGCTTGGCGTTCTCCGCCTCGATCGCGGCCTCGACCTCTCTCCAGCGCAGTTCCAGGTCCATCACGCTCTCCTTGGGTGTGGGGTGATGCCGGACGGTTCGATCAGCGGGGACGGCGCCGTGCCGATGCGCGCGGTGCCGGTTCGCTCGTGCCCTCGACCTCGACGGGGTTCGCGGCCGTGCCCGCCGCAGCCGACCGGGCCGCATGGTCGGCCCGTCCGGGTGCGCCCGTCGTGGTGCGATCCTCCTCGCGGCCGGGCTGGCGCGTGGAAGCGCGGCGAGCGGGCGGCGTGCGCCCCTGGCCACGTCCGTCCCCGTCGGTCACGGCAATCCTCCGGCTGAGCAGGCGGTGGTCCGACACCACCGCGCAACGGGCAGCAGACTACCACCGCCACGCTTGGATTGCAAGATCGGAATGATACGGACCCAGGTAATATTCCGTGGCGTTTCCGTTACAGCAGCGCCAGATCGTCGCGGTGGATCATCTCCTCGCGGCCCTGGAAGCCCAGGATCGCGGCGATCTCGCGCGAGTGCCGGCCCATGATGCGGCGCGCATCCTCGGCGGCGTAGTTGGCGAGGCCGCGCGCCACCACCACCCCGTCGGGTCCCGCCACCGCCACGCAGTCGCCGCGCGCGAACCCGCCCTCGACCGCGCGCACGCCGGCGGGCAGCAGGGAACGGCCCGAGCGCAGCGCGCGCACCGCGCCCGAGTCCACCACAATCCGTCCCGCCGGCGCCAGCGCGCCGGCGATCCACGACTTCCAGGCCGAACGCGGCGCGGCGGTGGCGGCGAACACGGTGCGGCGGACCGCGCCGGTCATGACATCGCGCAGGCTGTGCGCGTGCCCGCCATGCGCGATCGCCATGCGGCAGCCCGCACGGGTGGCGATGCGCGCCGCGGCGAGCTTGGTCACCATCCCGCCGGTGCTGATGCCGGGCTCGGCATCGCCGGCCATCGCCTCGATCTCCGGCGTGACCGCCGCAACCTCCGGGATGTGCTGCGCGGAGGCGTGCTTGCGCGGGTCGGCGGTGTAGAGCCCGTCGATGTCGGACAGCAGCACCAGCAGATCGGCGGCGATCATCTCGGCGACCCGCGCGGCGAGGCGGTCGTTGTCGCCGAAGCGGATCTCGGCGGTCGCGATCGTGTCGTTCTCGTTGATCACCGGCACCGCGCCCAAGCCGAGCAGCGTCTCGATCGTCGCCCGCGCGTTGAGGTAGCGCCGCCGCTCCTCGGAATCATCGAGCGTCAGCAGCACCTGCGCGGCGGAGAGGCCGTGCGGGGCGAGCGCCTCCTCCCAGGCGCGGGCGAGCCCGATCTGGCCCGCGGCAGCGGCGGCCTGCTTCTCCTCGAGCCGCATCCGATGGCGCGGCGGCAGCGAGGGCAGGCGCATCCGGCCGAGCGCAATCGCGCCCGACGACACCACCGCCACCTGCGTGCCGGCGGCCCGCAGGGCCGCGATGTCCGCGGCGAGCGCGGCGAGCCAGGCGGCGCGTGGCGCGGCGGTCGCATCGTCCACCAGCAGGGCGGAGCCGACCTTCACCACCAGGCGCTTCGCCGCGAGCGCGTTCATGCGGCCGCCTGGGCCTCTGCGATCACCGACCAGAGCGCGCGCAGCACCGCATCCACGCCCTTGCCGGTCGCACCCGAAACGAGCAGCACCGGCCGCCCAGCCGTCTTGGCGAGCGCGCGCTGGCGCGCCGCGAGCGCGCGCGGCTCGACCGCGTCGATCTTGTTCAGCGCGACGATCTCGGGCTTCTCAACGAGGCCGCCGCCATAGGCAGCCAGCTCCTCGCGCACGGTGCGGTACGCGCGGCTCGGGCTTTCGAGCGTGCCGTCCACCAGATGGAGCAAGCACCGGCAGCGCTCGACATGGCCGAGGAAGCGGTCGCCGAGCCCCACGCCCTCATGCGCGCCCTCGATCAGCCCGGGGATGTCGGCGAGCACGAACTCGGAGTCGCCGAGCCGCACCACGCCGAGCTGCGGGTGCAGCGTGGTGAAGGGGTAGTCGGCGATCTTCGGCTTCGCGGCGGAGGTGGCGGCGAGGAAGGTGGACTTGCCGGCGTTCGGCAGGCCGACCAGCCCCGCATCGGCGATCAGCTTGAGGCGGAGCCAGATCCAGCGCTCCTCGCCCGGCTCGCCCGGATCGGCGCGGCGCGGCGCGCGGTTGGTGGACGACTTGTAGTGCGTGTTGCCGAAGCCGCCCTTGCCGCCGCGGCAGAGCGTGATGCGCTGGCCCGCCTCGGTGAGGTCGGCGAGCACGGTCTCGCGGTCATCGGCGAGGATCTCGGTGCCGATCGGGACCTTCAGCACGAGGTCCTTGCCGCCGCGGCCGGTCATCTCCTTGCCCTTGCCGTCCTCGCCGCGCTCGGCCTTGAAGTGCTGGGCGTAGCGGTAGTCGATCAGGGTGTTGAGGTTGGCCACGGCCTCGACGATCACGTCGCCGCCCCTGCCGCCGCCGCCGCCCCAGGGGCCGCCGAACTCGATGAACTTCTCGCGGCGGAAGGCGACGCAGCCGTTGCCGCCGTCGCCCGCCTTTACCCAGATCTTGGCCTGATCGAGGAATTTCATGGCTTCTGCCCAGGTCCTTCTGACAAGCTGGGGGAATCGACTGCTGGCCTTTTGGGAAGTAATTGTCTTATATCTGTCGAAAATCTCGTCTCAAAATCCTTAAATACCCTTACTGCCATCGCAGAAGATTCCAAAAACGTAGTAATATTCAAATTTACTTTCCATTCCTTGCCGCCTTGCTTCCCCAACAGCCTTGCGACTGGGCCTCGATGTGGAGTTCGCGTAGTGCCGCCAAGCGCTGCGAGCGCCCCCTCCAGGCCCGATGGGGTCCAATCCCAAGCGAGGGTCCGCGTGTGAATAATCTTGTTGCAGGCATACCTCAAATTTACGGGGCGTTGATTCTGGTCGTCCAAGTCAATTGTATCGACTCTAAAGGTGCACAGGAACTTGCCCTCGGCGCGCTCATCTGCGATCCGCAGGCCAGCGGCGATTGTCATGAGCTCGTGCCCAAGACAATTCTGGAAACGCCGAAGGTGCAGGAGCTTGAGCGCGGTTTGCGCGGCAGGTGCGTCTTGCTCCAGCTTGAAAGCTTCCATCTTCGCCTCGGTGCAGAGCAGCCCGAGTGCACGATGGATCGCTGCTTCGATCTGCTCGAGATCGATTGGAAGGCCTCTTGGCTCCATTCGCCTGTCCTCAACGAAAAAGGGGCCGTTGCCGGCCCCTTGTCGTCAGGTCGCGAGGCCGCGCGCAGGCGTCACTCCACCGGCGGCACCGGCACCACACTGACATGCACCTTGTCCTCGGCCTTGCGCTGGAACTTCACCTGGCCGTCGACCAGCGCGAACAGCGTGTGGTCGCGGCCCGTGCCGACATTCGTGCCCGCGCGCATCTTCGTGCCGCGCTGGCGGACGAGGATGTTGCCGGCAAGCACCGACTGGCCGCCGAACTTCTTCACGCCGAGGCGCTGACCCGCGGAGTCGCGCCCGTTGCGGGACGAACCGCCCGCCTTCTTGTGTGCCATGGCTCTGTCTCCTTCGCGTCAGGCGGTGATGTCGCCGATGCGCAGCACGGTGAGCTGGCGGCGGAAGCCGCGCAGCCGGCGGCTGTTCTTGCGGCGGCGCTTCTTGAAGACGAGGATCTTGTCGTCCTTCTTCTGCTCCAGCACGGTCGCGGCGACCGAGGCGCCGTTGAGCAGCGGCGCGCCGATCTTCACGCCTGCCTCGCCGCCGACCATCAGCACCTCGCCGAAGGTAACGGTCTGGCCCGGCTCGGCCTCGATCCGGTCCACGGCGAGCACGGCATTCGGCGTCACGCGGTACTGCTTCCCGCTGGCGCGGATCACGGCGTACATGGGTCTCGTCCTCGGTCGGGCGCCCACGCGGGCGCAAACAGCAACGGCCGCGGGCCGGAGCCGCGCGGAATGCGGGGTTATGGCGAAGGAGCCAGTCGCCGTCAACCGCGAGGGCATGTCCCGGCCGATGTCGAGGAAGCGGAAGCGGCATTGCCCACCCTGAGCCAACAGGCTCGGGGTGTCGAACCCCCGAGAGGCAAGCAACGCCATGAAGAGGAAGGGGTGACCTGGCAGGCTGCTGAAAAGCAGTGGCAGAGGCGTGTGTTTGGCGGCGGCGAAGGGCTGCTTTGGGGGTTGCGGAGCCGCGTAGCCCGCGTCGTCGGCCGATTCTCGTGGTCGGTGGCACGCCCTGGGCAGTCTCTGGGTATCATGTCGTCGTGGCCAACAGCTTCGGCAGGCGGAGAAGGGTGCAGGCGGCCATGGCGAGGGTGAACTGCCAGTCGATCTTGGCGAGGCCGCGAGGCCGCGCCTTGCGCAACCCGGCCACTGAACCGCCCCGGGTTCGTCGGACGCTGTTTGGCATGAGTCACGCCGCCAGCCTCTGGTCATCGAGCATGGCGTAGTAGCGTTCCTCGGCTTCGGTCGGCGGGATGTTGCCGATGGGCTGCAGCAGCCGGTCCGGAACCTCAACCGGGATCGCAGGCGGCTTGCGGCGTGGCATGCAGGGGCTCCTTCAGCTCCACCCTGCGACCCCAACACGAAATTCCCGATAGACCCGATCCCAAGCAGGTGGAGTCACCTGATCGGGTCACGATGCGCGCCAAGCGATCCGAGAGCCGTCTCCGCCCCGGACGCACGGCACGCCGCGACCGGAGCCAGAGCCGCGCGCGGGGATCAGGACCCGGCCGCGCTCGTGCGGAACCGCCGCGCCTCGGCGTCGTAGTCCGGATAGCCGAGCGTGGCGCGCAGCTCTGCCGGCGGCAGCGCGCTCGTCGCCTCCGCGTCTCCGGCGACCAGCGCCGCAAGCCCGGCCTTCATTCCGGCCACTGCGGGCGACAGCATCGCCGTCGGATAGGTGCCGATCCGGAAGCCGAGCGCTGCCGCCTCGGCGCGCGAGGGCGTCGCGCGCGGCGCACCCGGAGACAGCACGACGAAGGAATGCCGCCCCTTGGCCGCCGCCACCGCGCGGCGCATCTCCGCCTCGTCCGCCGGCGAATCGAGCAGCACGATCTCCGCGCCCTCCGCGACGAACATCTCGATCCGCGCGACCGCCTCGTCGATCCCCAGCGTCGGCCGGCAATCCGTGCGTGCCAGCACCAGGATGCCGGACTCCCGCGCCGCCTCGATCGCAGCGCGGATCTTGATCCGCGCCTCCTCGCGCGGCAGGCATGGCTTGCCGGACGCCGTCAGCTCGCGCGGCGTGATCTTGTCCTCGATCAGGATCGCCGCCGCACCGGCACGGCCATAGGCGCGCACCGTGCGCTGCACGTTCATCGCGTTGCCGTAGCCATGATCGCCGTCCGCCAGCACCAGCGTTGCGGGCGCCGCATTCCGGACCATCAGGAACGAGTCGAGCATCTCGCCGAACGAGATCAGGTCGAGATCGGGTCCGCCGAGCCGGCTCGCCGCCACGCAGGAGCCGGACAGGAATGCGGTCCGAAAACCGGCGGATGCGGCGAGCTTCGCACTCAGCCCGTCCCACACCGCCGGCATGACGACGAAGCCGGGCTCGGCCAGCAGGGCGCGCAGGCGATCGGGAGGGGTCATGGCAGTCCTTCCAGGGGTGCGGCGGCTCAGGGCCGCGGCTACAGGAGCTCGCTGAACGGCAGGAACGCGACGGCGTCGCCCGGCATGACGGTGGTCGTCGCCTCGTCCAGCTCGACCAGACCGTCGGTCTCGACCAGCGAGGAGAGCAGCCCTGCCCCCTCGCGCGGAAAGCTGCGCGCCTCGATCGCGCCGTCCTCGCCCCGCACCAGGCTCGCGCGCACATACTCGCGCCGCCCGGCCTTCTTGCGGTAGCGCAACGCAGCGCGCACGGGAAAGCGCAGCAGCGGCGGCGCGGTGCCGCCGCCGAGCAGCAACGCGAGCGGACGGACGATGTGCACGAAGGTCACGACGACCGCGACCGGGTTCCCCGGCAGCCCCGCGAACACGGTGCCGCGCACCTGGCCGAGCGCGACCGGGCGGCCGGGCTTGATCGCAAGCCGCCAGAAGAACAGCGAGCCCGCCGCCTCGACCGCCGCCTTCACGTGGTCCTCCTCGCCGGTCGAGACCCCGCCCGAGGTCAGCAGCAGGTCGTGCGCCGGCGCGGCCTCCGTGAGCGCGGAGGCCACCGCAGCCGGATGGTCCGGCAGAATGCCGAGATCGGTGACCGTGCAGCCGAGCCGGGTCAGCGCCGCGTGCAGGGTGAAGCGGTTGCTGTCGTAGACCTTCAGTGCCGGCAGCACCGCGCCGGGTGAAGCAAGCTCGTCGCCGGTGGAGAACAGCGCCACGCGCAGCCGCGTCCGCACGGCAAGCGCGTCGTACCCGAGCGCGGCCGCCATGCCGACATCCTGCGGCCGCAACAGCCGCCCCGCCGCCAGCGCGACCGCGCCGGCGCGCACGTCCTCGCCGGCCTCGCGCGCATTCGCCCCGCGCTTGAGCCCCGGACGCAGCCGCACCCGGCCGTCGGGCAGCGGTTCGGCATCCTCCTGCATCATCACCGTGTCTGCGCCCTCGGGCATCGGCGCACCGGTGAAGATACGGATCGTTTCGCCCGGCTGGACCTGTCGGCCGAGCGCGCCGCCCGCCGGCACGCGCCCGCCGACTGAAAGGATCGTGTCCACATCGTGCGAGAGATCGGCGTGGCGCAGTGCGTAGCCGTCCACCGCGCTGTTGGCGAAGGGCGGCAGGTCGACGCCGGCGATCAGGTCCTCGGCGAGGATGCGCCCGACCACGCCGTGCAACGGCACGCGCTCGATCCCCGCGACAGGGGCGAGCCGCGCGCGCAGCTCGGCGAGCGCCTCGTCCACCGGCAGCAGCGCGCCGCCGAAGGCGAAGCAGTCGTCGGAGAGCTGCGCCATGCGCTCAGCCTGCCGCGCGCGCGGGCGCGGCGATCCCGACCGTGCGGATCACGAAACCCGCGATCGCCTCGATCTCGTCCAGTCCGAACTGCGGCAGCGCGCATCCGGGGACGTCGCCGCCGTCCGAGGCAACGGCGAGGATGTGTGCGTCCTCGGGAAACAGCGGCGCCTTGCCGGTGCCCGCGCGCCACACCTCGAGCTTCGGGTGCGGGTTGCGCTTGAAGCCCTCGACCAGCACCAGATCGACCGGGCTCATGCGCGCAAGCAGCTCCGGCAGCGCAGGCTCGGGCACGCCGCGCAACTCGTGCATCAGCGCCCAGCGATTGGCCGAGCCGATCAGCACCTCGGTGGCACCCGCGCGGCGATGCTCGTAGCTGTCCTTGCCCGGACGATCGACGTCGAAGCCGTGATGCGCGTGCTTCACGGTCGAGACCGTCAGGCCGCGCGCCACCAGCGCCGGGATCAGCCGCACGAGCAGCGTGGTCTTGCCCGAGCCGGACCAGCCGGTGATGCCGAACACCTTCATCCGCGCAGGATGCCGCCGGCGGAGGCCGTCCGCCGGCCGGTTCCCATCTCGCGCGCGCGGCTCAGTCGGCGCCGGCGCTGCGCGCCCCCGAGGGTGCGGCGGCGTCGCGCCCACCGCTCATCATCTCGTCGACCCAGAGGCTGTGGTGCTCCTTGGCCCAGTTCAGATCGACCCGGCCCGAGCCCATCGCCGCGAACGCGCCCTCCATGCCGAGCGAGCCGATATAGACGTGGGCCAGGATGATCGCGATCATCACCAGCGCGATGATTCCGTGCAACTCGATCGCAAGCTGCATCCCGGCCATGTCAGTCGCCCAGAACTGGAACGGGAACATCATGATGTAGCCGGTGACCGCGATCGCGGCGCCGCCGAGCACCACCGACCAGAAGATGATCTTCTGACCGGCGTTGAATTTCCTCGCCGGCGGATGCGCGCTGCCGATCAGCCCGCCGCCCTGCGCGAACCATTGCGCATCGACCCGCGAGGGCAGGTTGTCCTTGATCCAGATCACCAGCATCAGCGCGATGCCGAGGGTGAACGGGAAGGAGAGGTAGTTGTGCGCCACCTTGCCGGCCTCCGACCAGGCGGTGAACGCCTCGGGCCCAAGCACCGGCAGCAGCAGTTCGCGGCCAAAGGTGATGTTCAGCCCGGTGATGCCGAGCACGATGAAGGTGGAGGCGGTCAGCCAGTGCGCGAAGCGTTCGAGCCCGTTGAAGCGCGGGATGGTGCGCCCCGAGGCGCCGGCGGCGATGCGGATCTTGCCGCGCACCAGGTAGAAGATCACCAGCACCGCAAGCATGCCGCCGATGGCGATGCCGCCGATCCACTTCATGGTGGAGCGCCAGAAGGTCTGGAAGTCGCGCCCCGCGGGCTGGATCAGTGTGCCGGCGCGCGGGTCGGGGATGGTCACGCGGCCCTGCACGTTGCCCTGCAGGTAGTTGAACAGCATCTGCTCGCTCGCCGCCGGCGGCGCGGCCGGGGCCTGCGCGAGCGCCTCAGGCGCGGTCGCCGGAGCCGATGCGAGACCGACGCCCAGGCCGAGGACGATCGCGACGAGTGCTGCGCGCAGCCGGGTGGTGATGCCCTTCATCCGGTGGTCCTCCCGCGGAAGAGGCCGGCGGCAGGGTCCGACCCCCCGCCGGCGCGTCCCTACTCAGCCTGCCACCATGTCCTTGTACGCCGTGCGCCAGCCCCAGGCGCCCGAGCCGTAGCCGCGCGTGGTGACACGCTCGGCGTAGATCTGGGCGATGATGTCGCCGTCGCCGGCGAGCAGCGCCTTGGTCGAGCACATCTCGGCGCAGAGCGGCAACTTGCCCTCCGCCAGACGGTTCGCGCCGTACTTGGCGTACTCCGCCGGCGTCGAGTCGGCCTCAGGACCGCCGGCGCAGTAGGTGCACTTGTCCATCTTGCCGCGGCTGCCGAAGTTGCCGAGCCGAGGATACTGCGGCGCGCCAAACGGGCAGGCGTAGAAGCAATAGCCGCAGCCGATGCACAGATCCTTGGAGTGCAGCACCACGCCGTCGGCGGTGGTGTAGAAGCAGTCGACGGGGCAGACTGCCGCGCAGGGCGCGTCGGTGCAGTGCATGCACGCCATCGAGATCGAGCGCTCGCCGGGCTTGCCGTCGTTGATGGTGACGACGCGCCGGCGGTTGATGCCCCAGGGCACCTCGTGCTCGTTCTTGCAGGCGGTGACGCAGGCGTTGCACTCGATGCAGCGATCCGCGTCGCAAAGGAACTTCATGCGGGCCATGACGATCTCTCCTCCCTAGCCCTTCACGCCGCCCGCACCTGGCAGAGCGTGCACTTGGCTTCCTGCATCGAGGTCACCGGGTCGTAGCCGTAGGTGGTGACCGTGTTCACGCTCTCGCCGAGCACGATCGGGTCGGTCCCCTGCGGGTACTTCCCGCGCTGATCCTCCTGCATGAACCAGCCGGCGAAGTGGAACGGCATCCACACCACGCCGCGGCCCACCCGCTCGGTCACCAGCGCCTTGACGCGGATGAACTTGTCGCTCGGCATCTCCGGACCCTGGACCAGCACCCAGGCGCCGTCGGTGATGTTGCGCGCGGCCGCGTCCGCCGGGTTGATCTCGACGAACATGTCCTGCTGGAGCTCGGCGAGCCACTTGTTCGACCGTGTCTCCTCGCCGCCGCCCTCGTACTCGACCAGTCGGCCGGAGCTGATCACCAGCGGGAAGTCGCGCGCGATGTTGCGCTCGACCGCCTGCTTCTGCACCGTATGGCCGATATTCGGCACGCGGTGGGCGACGAAGTTGTCCCGCGTCGGGTACTTCGCCACGAGATCCGGCCGCGGCGAGTAGATCGGCTCACGGTGCACCGGGATCGGGTCGGGCAGGTTCCACGCATTCGCGCGGGCCTTGCCGTTGCCGAACGGGATGCAGCCGTGCTCGAGCGCCACCCGCTGGATGCCGCCCGAGAGATCGATCGCCCACGACACGGTGTCGGGGTTGTTGCCGCCGATCCGTTCGATCGTCGCGCGCTCCTCGGCGGTCAGGTCGGCATCCCAGCCGAGCCGCTTCAGCACGCCGTAGGTGAACTGCGGATACCCGTCCTGGATCTCCGAGCCGCGCGAGTACGAGCCCTCGGCGAGCAGGGTCTCACCGTTGCGCTCGACGCCGAACCGCGCGCGGAACGTGCCGCCGCCGTCCTTCACATGCAGGTTGGTGTTGTAGAGCTGGTGCGTGCCCGGATGGCGGATCTCCGGCTTACCCCAGCACGGCCAGGGCAGGCCGTAGTAGTCGCCTCGCACCTCCTCGGGCGCGTCGGGTCCGGCGCGCAGGCTGACCAGATCGAAATGCTGCTGGTGGCGCATATGCGCCTTCAGCCGCTCCGGCGACTGGCCGCAATACCCGGTGGACCAGCCGCCGCGGTTGATCTCGCGCAGGATGTCCTCGGCGAGGGGCTCCTTGCCGCGCACGGTGATGTTCTTGAACATCTCGGCTGCGAAACCGAGCTTCTCGGCGAGGCGGTACATCGCCTCGTAGTCGTTCTTGCTCTCGAAGATCGGCTTCACCACCTGCTCGCCCCATTGCAGCGACCGGTTCGAGGCGGTGCGGCTGCCGTCGCACTCGAACTGGGTGCAGATCGGCAGCAGGTAGGTGCCCTCGCGCCGCTCGCCGAGCACCGCGAAGGTGGTCGGATGCGGATCGGCGACCACCAGCAGGTCGAGCTTGGCGAGCGCCTTCGCCGCCTCGGGCATGCGGGTGACGGTGTTGCCGCCGTGGCCGAACACCACCATGCCGCGCAGGTTCGGCTGATCGCGCAGATCGCCCGCGGGCAGCATGGTCGCGTCGAGATAGCGGGTCGAGGTGATGCCCGCGGTCTCCATCAGCTTCTTGCGGACATCGTCGGCGGCGTCGGGCTTGCCGAAGCGGGCGCGTGCATAGTCGTACGGAACCTCCCAGACGCGGGTCCAGTGCCGCCACGCCCCCTCGTCCAGGCCGTAGTACAGCGGCAGGGTGACGTTATCCACGCCAAGATCGGTCGCACCCTGCACGTTGCAGTGGCCGCGGAAGATGTTGGCGCCCACGCCCTGGCCGCCGACATTCCCGGTGGCAAGCAGCAGGATGCAGGCGGCGCGCACATTGGCCGTGCCGACCGACTTCTGAGTCATGCCCATGCACCACACCAGCGTCGCCGGCCGCTGCTTGGCGAACATCTCGGCGACCTTGCGCAGCTGCGCCCCGGGGATGCCGGTGACCCGCTCGACCTCGTCGGGCGTCCACTTCGCGACCTCCTTGCGGACGTCGTCCATGCCGTACACCCGCTGGCGGATGAACTCCTTGTCCTCCCAGCCGTTCTCGAAGATGTGCCACAGGAGGCCCCAGAGCACCGGGATGTCGGTGCCCGGACGCATGCGCACGAACTCGGTCGCGTGCGCGGCCGTGCGGGTGAAGCGCGGCTCGATGACGATCAGGTTGGCGCGGTTCTTCTCCTTGCCCTGCAGCACGTGCTGCAGCGACACCGGATGCGCCTCCGCCGGATTGCCGCCCATGATGATGACGGTCTTCGAGTTGCGGATGTCGTTGTAGGAGTTGGTCTGCGCGCCGTAGCCCCAGGTGTTGGCCACGCCGGCGACCGTGGTGGAGTGGCAGATGCGCGCCTGGTGGTCGACGTTGTTGGTGCCCCAGAACGCGGCGAACTTGCGGAACAGATAGGCGCCCTCGTTCGAGAACTTCGCCGAGCCGAGGAAGAAAAGGCCGTCCGGACCCGTCTCCTGACGGATCTGGAGCATCTTGTCGCCGATCTCGGTGACCGCCTGATCCCAGCTGATCCGTTGCCACTGCCCGCCCGTCAGCTTCATCGGGTACTTGAGGCGGCGATCGCCGTGCACGAGTTCGCGCACGGCCGCGCCCTTGGCGCAGTGCGTGCCGCGGTTGATCGGGCTGGTCCAGGTCGGCTCCTGGCCGACCCAGACGCCGTTCTGCACCTCCGCCGTGACGGTGCAGCCGACCGAGCAGTGGGTGCAGATGTTCTTCTTGATCTCGACCGGCACGCCGGGCTGCATCGGCCCGGCCTCGGCACGCTTCACCGTCCCGGCGCCGAGCCCGGCGACGGCGGCGAGCCCGCCTGCGGCCACGCCCGACCGCCGCAGGAAGCCGCGGCGGTCGAGCGCCCCGGCGGAGAAGGATGCGAAGGCCTGGGCGATGCCGCCACGGGCCCGGGTTGCGTCGCTGCGCTTGATCAGCATCGGCGTTCCTCCCTTGCTCCCGCCTCAGCGCTCGTAGCGGTTGGTGCGGTAGAAGGCCTGCACATGGGCCGAGTCGGCCTGGTAGCGGCGCTTCTTCATCTCCTCGCGGCTTTCGCGCGCGGCCGCCGGCGTCGCGCCGGCCAGCGGCAGGGTCGCGGCCGCCGCGCCCGCGACGCCGAGCGTGCGCAGGAAGCGCCGACGCGCCCCGGTCTCGATCGTGTCCTTGCTCATGCCCGTCGCTCCCTTTCGACCCTCCGCGTCGCGCCTGTCACGCCGGCAGCGCGAACGCTTCCGTTTCGATTCCGATGAAGACCCGCCCGAGCCGGCCGACCGCGCGATAGAACCGCGCGGCCTTCGCCTGCTCCAGGTCGGCGAAGAACCGGTCCGCCCAGGGGCGGAGATGGCGCTCGAAGATGCGTCCGTCCGGCCCCGTGCCGTCGCCCAGACTGCCGTCGCCCAGACTGCCGTGCCCCAGACTGCCGTCGATCAGCCCGGCCATCACCTCGCAGAGCGTGGCGATGTGGTCCTCGGGCTCGGCCACGCCGTCGGCACGCTCGATGCCCAGCGCGGCGAGCTCGGCGCGCAGCTTGGCGAGCGGCCGCTCGTGGAGGAAACCGGTGAGGTAGTAGCTCGCATAGGGCAGCAGTTCGCCGCGGCCGAGCCCGATGAAGAGCTCGTGGAACTCGCGCTCGACCGCCTCGGCCCGCGCCTCCCGTGCCGCCTCGCCGAGGCCGGCCAGTGCCTCGCCGAGCGCCGTTCCGTCGGTGTCGAGCATGCCGAGCCGGCCGAGCAGCGCGCCGTCCGGTGGGCGCACAAGCAGCGTCGCGAGCAGCGCGTAGCCGCGCGCGCGACCCGCCTCGGTCTCGCGGTCCGGCGCCGAAACTCCCGACAGAACGTTCCCTGCGCTCAACGGTCCCCGAACGCTCCTTCTGGTGCGCCCTTTCGCTCCGGGGCGCATCCTTGGGCCGGAGTCTAGACCGAATTTTCCCGGGAATCCAAGTGTCGTCGCACGATCCGTCGGCCGCGCGCAGGGCCGTGAACAAGGGTCCTGGCGTCGGGAAATCCGACCAAAACAGTCGGAATTGTCAGACCGGCAACGCTCCGCCGTGGCGCGGGCGACCCGGGCGGGCCTCCGCGGTGGCTTCGGCCGCCCCGGGCGGCTCGGTCGCGCGCTCCACCGTCGCGCCGGCGGTCGGCGGCTCCAGCGCCGGGACGGCTTCAGGGGCCGGCTGGAGCCGTGCCACCGCCGGCTCGGCGGGGCGCGAGCCGGGCTCATTGCGGGCTGGCGTGGAGGCAAGCATCCGCTCGACAAGTTGCCGGATCTCGGGGGTCTCGCCGATCTCGGCGACGTAGTCGGGCACGCCGCCGGGCGTGTTCCAGTCCCAGCCGTAGTCCACGGGCCCGATGTAGTCGCGAATCGCCGGATCGAGCGACCAGATGCGCCTGAGCGCCGCGTTGCGAAGCGAGAGCGGCACGCCCTTGCGCAGGAACGCGGTGATATCGCTCGCGGGTGTGAGGTCATCGAGCATCGGCAGCGCGGAAAGATCGACCGGCTCCTCCGGCTCCGGCAGCGTCGCGCGGGTCGGCTCGGCCGGCCCCGGGGCAGCCGGCGCCTCGGATGCAGGCGGCTCGACGCCGTCGCGTGCCGCGCGCTTGCGCCGCGACCAGCGCGCGAGGAACCCCTCGTGGTCGTCAGCCTCGGCCATGCCCTCCGCCCCCCGCGCGCGGCCGCGCCGCCAGCGCCTCGGGGTCGGCGCGGTCGCGCGTGCGCTTGTAGAACCCCCGGTCGCGGTGGTGCTGGGCGACGAACGCCTCCATCGCCTCGCGCACCGGCCCGGGCATCGGCACCGGCTCGATCACCTCCTCGCCCCCGACCGTCACCATCGCCTCGGCCTCGGTCGGGTCGGCGAGCACCCGGTGCAGCTCCATCCCCGGCTCGTCGAGGCCCGGCCGCAGCACCACCCAGAGCATCGGCCGCCCGGAGTCGAGATTCGCCTTGTAGCCGAGCGTGTCCGACGGATGGAGCTCCACCTCCGCCTGGCCGGCGATATAGGCAGTGAGCCCGTTGTGGCGGTGCAGCACGGTCCAGGGTTTCGCCACGGTCGGCGCCGGCAGCACCGCAACCGGCACCCAGACGTGATCGACCCACTGGGTCGAGGCCGGGCGTCTTTCGACGATCACGGAGACGGGAATGCGGAGCTCCTCCATGGCTCTGCCCTCAGGCCGCCGCCAGGCCGCGCGCGAGCGGCAGGTTCTCGATCAGGTTCTGCGGCTTGAGCCGCACGCGCTTCGCGTGATCCATCGCCAGCGCGAGATACGCGGGACGTCCGGCCACGCGCGCCAGCATCTCGGCCGGATCGGCGAACTCCAGGCGATAGAGCGCCGCGATCCGCCCCAGCGCTTCCGGATCGACCGCCTCGCCGTGCCACAGCCGACCGACGATCGTGGAGGCCTCGGCATCCAGACCGACATACCAGGCCCAGGCCTCGTCATGGATGGTCTGGAGCGGCTGGACCGAGACGGCGGACCCGGTCATGTGGCGCACCCAGGCCTCGATCACCCGCGCGAGCGCGTCCTGGCCCTCGCGGCCGAAGGTCAGGTCGAGCACCGTATCGTGCAGGTCGGAGCGGTCCCAGTAGAGATCGGCATTCTCCGCCGAGAGCACGTCGAGTTCGACCGAGCGCAGCGCCGTGCCGGCCTCGGCCAGCAGTGCGCCGAGCGATCCGAGCCCGCCGGTGCGCGCGGCACTCTCGACCACCTCCTCGTCGGCCAGCAGCAGGTTGCCGCCCTCCGTCGAGGCACGCTGGGGGCGAAAGAACAGCTCGGCGGCGCGCAGCCTCAGCGGGTCCTCGCAGCCGTCCAGCACGTTGCGCAGGATCAGCTGCGCGAGTTGGGCCAGGAACAGCGGCGGCATGCCCGAGAGGTCGCGCCGGAACAGCGCCGCGTAGCCGGCCTCGATGGTCGGATGCGCGAGCAGATGATCGCGGAAGCCAAGCCAGACCTGCCAGTTCTCGCGCGCGTCCGGATCGGCCAGCGCCGCGATCTCGACCTCGGCGCCGCGTCGCCGCGGCTCGGCGAGCAGGGACGCATGGAGTGCGCGCTCGGCGTCGCAGGCCTCCGCGGGCGGAACCAGTTCGGGCCGGGCGAGCCAGGCGGCGAGCAGTGCATCTGTGACGAGCAGCCCGCCCGCGTCGTTGCGCCCGGTCAGGTGGTGGCCGCAGGCGAGCCAGAAGTCGCGGCTCATCGCGCCCCCTTCATCAGCGCGACCAGATCGACGGACTCGGCCGGCTCGTCCTCGCCCTCGCTGCGCACGAGCCCGATCACCGGCAGGGCCTGCGGCGCGCCGCGTGGTTTGACGGTGCGGAACCGCTCGCGGATCGCACCCGCCTCGATCGCGCGGCTGAGCGCGATCACCGTGCCGGGCTCGTGGCCCTCGCACAGCCCCTCGGCATAGGCGAGCTCCTCCTCGGCCGCCGCCCGCGCGGCGTCGATGCTCGGTGCGCCGAACCGGTCGCGGATCGCCGCCGCCAAAGCGGCCACCGCCGCCTCGCGCTGGAGCGCCGACGCGCTGCCGACGGTCGCCAGGGTGGACCAGCCGAAGCTCTCGACACCGAGGAACCCGGCGCGGAACGCCTGGCGCGCCTTGCCGGCGAGCGTCTCGGGATCGACGTCCCAGAACACGAACCCGCCGACCACCGCCGGCTCGCCCGGCTCGGCGGCCCGTTCGAACACGATCGTGTCCGAGGGATCGAGCCGGATCGTGCGCAGCATGGGCCGGCTCATGCGTCGAGCCCCGCCACGCCGAGCCACGAGGGCGCGGCGAGCGCCGGCGCCAGCGCGTGCCGCGTCTCGGCGCCATCCTCGGCCCGGAGCAGCAGGTCGCCCGAGGGGTCGAGCCCGCGCCGCGCCGCGCGCGGCCGGTCGAGCCGCTCGAGATACCGCGTCGCCACGGCCTGGAACCCCCGATCCTGCCAGTCGTGCAGCCCGGCCATCAGGTGCCGCGCATAGGATTCCGTCAGAGTGGCGCCGTCGATCTCGCCATAGCCCTCCTCGGCGAGCGCGGTCACGCCGGGGGCCTCGCCGGGCTCGGCGCCGTCGTCGAGTACCAGCCGCAACCCAGCGTGCAGAACCATCCAGGCCGGGGCACGCTGCTCGCCGACCTCGTCCCAGGCAAGCCGAACCCCGCCCACCGCGCCGCCGTTCACCTCGACGAGATCGGGCCAGACGAAGCTGATCGGGTTCTCCGGCGGCGCATGCAGGGCCAGCGCATCGGCGAGCGCGGACATCCCGACATAGAGCGCGCTCCTCGCGCGGCCGAGCGGCATCGCGGGTTCCAGCACCACCGCGACGTCGAACAGGCGCGGGCTGCGTGACCAGACCAGGGTACCCGCCCCCGCCTCGGCGGCGATCGCGCACGCATGGGCGAAGGCATCGCCCGCCTCGCGAAGCCGTACCTCGCGATACAGCGGCGGCAGATCGAGCCCTGGCACCTCTGCCCGCATCCCGGCGTTCCGTCCCTCCGGCCCCGCCCGGGCCCCTGTGAGCCCTGCGATCGCCGTCATATATGGGCCAATGGGGCGATTTCACAGGCGAGGGAACGGGAATGGCGCAGCCTGCCGGGCGGACGGTGTTCGTGTGTTCCTGCGAGGACACCATGACGCTCGACCAGGCCGTGCTCGCCCGTACCTGCAAGGGGGCGCGCGTCGAGGGCGCGCGCCAGCTCTGCCGCGCCGAGCTCGCCCGTTTCGAGGCCGCGCTCGGCCACGGCGACGTCACGGTCGCCTGCACCCAGGAGGCACCGCTGTTCGCCGAGCGGGCCGAGGACGCGGGCCACGCCTTCCGCCTCGACACGGTGAACATCCGCGAGCATGCGGGCTGGAGCCGCGAAGCGAAACGCGCGACGCCGAAGATCGCCGCGCTGCTCGCCGGCGCGGCCGAGCCCATGCCGGCAACCCCGATCGTCTCCTATCGTTCCGAAGGCGTGACGCTGATCTACGGCCGCGACGAGACCGCCATCGAGGCGGCGCGGCAGCTCGCCGACCGACTGAACCTGACCGTGCTGCTGACCCAGCCTCGCGACGTCCCCCCGCCCGCGAGCACGACCTTCCCCGTCGTCAAGGGCACGATCGCGCGCGCGCGCGGCCATCTCGGCGCCTTCGAACTCACCGTCGACGACTACGCGCTGCCGGCACCGTCCTCGCGCGCGCGGCTCGACTTCGGCCCGGCGCGCGACGGCGCGACGAGCCACTGCGATGTGAT
>NZ_JBHYDW010000091.1:0-18169 GCF_051860475.1 Elioraea sp.
GCTGCACGCGCGCCTCGGTCGCGGCGTCCAGCGCGCTGGTCGCCTCGTCCAGGTTCAGGATCGGCGGGTCCTTGAGCAGCGCGCGCGCGATCGCCAGACGCTGGCGCTGCCCGCCCGACAGCGTCGCGCCGCGCTCGCCGACCAGCGTGTCGTAGCCGCGCGCCTGGCGGACGATGAAGTCATGCGCCTCCGCCAATCGGCAGGCCGCCTCCAGGTCCTCCTGCGTCGCGTCCGGCTTGCCGATGCGCAGATTGTCGGCGATCGACCGGTTGAACAGCATGCTCTCCTGGAACACCACGCCGATCTGGGCGCGCAAGGAGGCGAGCGTGACATCGCGGATGTCCACCCCGTCGAGGGTGATCCGCCCCTCCTCGGGGTCCCACAGCCGCTGCAGCAGCGCCATCGTTGTGCTCTTGCCGGCGCCGGTCTGCCCGACCAGCGCCACCGTGCGGCCGGGTTCGACGGCGAACGACACCTCGCGCAGCACCTTCGGGCCGCCCGGATAGCCGAACGTCACGGCCTCGAACGCGACCTCGCCGAGCACGCGCCCGAGCACCACCGCGTCGGGCCGCTCCGGCACGGTCGAGCGCGTGTCCAGCACCTTGAAGTAGAGCGCGACCGCCGGCATCTGCATGAACAGCGTCGCGACGAAGCCGACCGCCTGCTCGAGCCGCGCGATCAGAAGGGTGGCGAAGCCCATGAAGGTGACGATCTCGCCCACGCTCGCCTGGCCGCGCAGATGCAGCCAGGTGCCGAGCACGAAGATCGTGATCACCGTCAGCGTGGACGCCGCGCGCGTGAGCACCGTCAGCAGCGCCCACCAGTTCAGCACCGGGAACTGCGCGGCGAGCAGCCGGCGGATCGTGTCGCGGAACAGCTGCGCCTCGGCGGTGAGCCGGACGAAGGACTGCACGACCATCACATTCGACAGCGCGTCGCTCGCGGTGCCGGCGAGGCTCGCATGGTAGCTCTCGACCTCGCGCTGCGCGGCCTGGGTCTTGCGGATCACCAGGGCGGCGGCGACCGCGAACAGCACCGCAAGCACGATCAGCAGCACCGCGAGCCGCCAGTTCAGCAGAAGCGTCAGCGGCATCAGCACAAGCGCGATCACGAAGGTCGCGAGATGCTCGCGGAAGAAACCGAGCCACACCCAGAACATGTTGTCGGCGCCGGCGATCATGATCTTCAGCAGCCGGCCCGAATGGGTGTCGCCGTGGAACGAGAGGGGCAGGCGCAGCGCATGCTCGAAGTAGAGGTGCATCGCGGCGAGCCGGTTGCGGTGCGCGAGCCGGTCCGCATGCAGCGCCACCACGATCGCCGCGACGATGCCGGAGATCCCGACTACACCCCAGATCAGCAGCAGCGCCGCGGTGCCGGACCAGACCTCCTCGGCCGGACGGGTGGCACTGCCGGTCAGCATGTCGACAACCCGACCAAACAACACCGGCTCGAGGAACGTCAGTCCGGCGAGCAGCGCGTTCGCCACCGCAAGGCCGATCGCGACGCGCTTCTCCGGCGCGAGCACCGCGATCACACGGCGATAGAGGGCGAGGAAGGACATGGACGCGCCTTCTAGGCCGCGGTTGCGGCGGGATCAGGGCGGCACCGTCCGCGGCCCTTGCGCATCCCGGCAGGTTCGGCCGGCCCGGGTCCGGCCCGAGCGGAATTCCCTTGCCGCGGTACCGCCGGCGCCGGAATGATGCGGCATCGGCACCGCCTGCGCGGCATGCCGATCGCATCGTGATCGCGATACCGGAGAACGCCATGGTGTCGGAGTTCGATCCCACCGCGCCGGCGAGCGCCGCCGCCAGCGCGCTGAACCTCGACGTGATTGCGGTCGAGCAGGTGGCCGACGTGCTGGCGCCGGATGCCGAGGCCGCACCGGCGCCGCAGGACGCCGCAGCGGCACGTCGCGGGCCGGCGCGGTCGGCCAGACCCGCCAGGGCGCAACCCACGCATCTGGTCAGCGGCCGGTATCGCGGCCAGAGCGGCGCCTGGGAGATCGAGCTCCGCATCGACGTGGATGGAGTTCGTCCCCTCAAGTACGTGAGCGGCGACTTCTTCCAGACCAGGGGTGCGACGGTCAGCTACTTCGGCTCCTTCGTCGCCTCCGGTGTCACGGTCACAGTCTCCCGGACCACGGTCACCATCGCCGGTGCTGCGATCCTCACCTACGCCTCGGCCTTCAGCCGCATGCGGATCACGATCCCGCGCCGCACCGGACGCCGGGCGCCGGGCGAGGCGGACATCCTCTGGCTCGATGTGGCCGGCGCGGTCGGCGCGCGCTATCGCTGCGCCTGGGAAAGCCGCGCCTTTCGCACGGTCGAACTCGAGGAGGACTACGAGAGCGGCGTCACGCCGTTCGTGTCCTACGACACGGGCGGCCTGTCCTCGGGCGGGCCGGCGCGGACGCTCGGCGTGGTCTCGGCCTTCGGCGAGGCCGGGATCGAGATGCGCCCGACCGGCCCGAGCACGATGATTCCCACCGCTCCCGGTGGCACCTGGAGCAACGCCGAACTGCATGCGGCGATGCAGATGCATTTCAGCCGGTGGGCGAACCTGCCGCAATGGAAGGTGTGGCTCCTGCATGCGCGGCTGCACGATCGCGGCATCGGGCTGCTCGGCATCATGTTCGACCAGCACGGCGCCCAGCGCCAGGGCTGCGCGGTGTTCCACCACGCGTCCGCCGGCACCGCCGCAGCGCATCGGCGCGACCAGCTCTACACCTGCATCCACGAGCTGGGCCACTGCTTCAACCTGTTCCACTCGTTCCACAAGTCGTTCATGACGCCGCCGGAGGCGAACCGACCAGCGGCGCTGTCCTGGATGAACTATCCGCAGAACTTTCCCGGCGGCGCGGACGCGTTCTGGTCTGCCTTCCCGTTCCAGTTCGACGACCAGGAGACGATCCATCTGCGCCACGCGGTCCGCAACGCGGTGATCATGGGCGGCAGCCCGTTCGGCTCGGGCGCGGCCCTGGAGCATCTGGCGGCGTTCGCCGAGCCGGAGCAGGATGCCTCCGGCCTCGCCCTCGAGCTCCGCGCCGACCGCAGCTTCCGGCTCGGCGAGCCGGTGGTGGTGGAGCTGAAGCTCTCCACCCGCCGGCCCGAGGGGATCACGGTGCACCGTCACCTCCATCCCTCGGACGGATTCGTCAGCATCGCGATCGAGCGGCCCGGCGGAACGACGGTCCTGCACGAGCCGCTGATCGAGCACTGCGTGCGGCCCGACACGGTCGTGCTCGACGCCGCGCACCCCGCGATCTACGAGAGCGCCTATATCGGCTGCGGCGAGGAGGGCCTCGCCTTCGGCGCGCCCGGGCTCTACCGCCTGCGTGCCGTCTATCTGGCGCTCGACGGCTCGCGTGTGGTCTCCGGCACGCTCGAGCTGCGCGTGCGCGGCACGCATGATGATGCGGACGAGGCCGTGGCCGACCTGCTGCTGGACGACCAGATCGGCAAGCTGTTCACCCTGCTCGGCTCGGAGGGACCCGAGATGGCCGCGGCGAATGCGCGGATCGAGCAGCTGCTCGACAAGCACAAGGCGCATCCGCTCGCGCTCTACGGCCGGCTGGTCCTCGGCTACGTGCGCGCGCGGCCGTTCACACTCGTGCGGGCGGACGCGGCGGTGGAGGTGCGCGAGGCCAAGCCGGCCGAGGCCGTGGCGCTGCTCGACAGCGTGGCCGATGCCTCGACCGCGCCGGGCAAGGGACTCGACAGCATCTCGCTGAACCAGATCTTCCGTCGCATGATCGCGGCGCTGAAGACCGCCGGCGACAACGGCGGTGCCGCGCGGATCGGCAAGCGCATGCTCGACGTCTACAGGGCCCGGGGCCTCAAGCCGCACGTGCTGGCCGAGATCCGGCGCCAGCGCGACGAGGCCCTCGGCGGGACGAGCATCGCGTAGACTGCGCGCGCCGGCGCCATCACGAGGAGCACGACCTTGCCCGCGATCACGCTGGACCTTCAGGAAGGCTTCGCCGGCGAGACGGTGGAGGTACGGGTTGACGGCGTGCCGGTCTGGCGCGGCGAGGTGCGCACGGACTGGTCCATCGGGCTCGCCGAGCGGGTGGAGCTCGAGGTGCCGGCCACCGGCGGTACGGTGAGCGTCAGCGTACCGTCGCGCCCCGCCACGATCGAGCTGCTGCTCGAGCCCGGCGAGGCGCGTGTGCTGGGCGTCTCGCTGATCGGTGGCGGGCTGGTGTCGCGACGGTCGGACGAGCCGTTCAGGTATTTCTGACCGTGCGGGGCGCCGAGCGGGCCGCGGCGACGAAGGCGAGCGCCGCGATCACGCCGCAGGCCGCCATCACGATCTGCACCGGCCGGTAGTCGCCGCCCGAGGCCTGCCACAGCCATGCCGCGGCATAGGGTCCGATCGCCCGCGCGACGATCCCGGGCGAGACCAGCGCGCCGGCGACCGCGCCATAGCCCTCGCGGCCGAACAGCTCCGCCGGCAGGGTGCCGCGAATGATCGTGAGGATCCCGCCCGAGGCGCCGTAGAGCGCGACATACACCCCGGCGAGCCACCACCACTGTTCGACGCCCATGAGTGCGAGGATCGCGACGGGTTGCGCCACCGCAGCGAGGATCGCCACGCGACTCGGCCGGACCCGCTGCAGGCCCGCGAACTCGAGCACGCGGCCCGCGACCTGCATCGGCCCGGTGAACGACGCGACCGCGACCGCCGCGGTCGCCGACAGCCCCGCCTCCTGCAGCATCGGGATCGCGTGCACCGCGACGATCGAGAACAGCACCGCGCCGGTGGTCAGCGCGAGGGCGACGAACCAGAACGCGGCGGTGCGCAGGATCGGGCCGAGCGGACGTCGCGGCGTGCCGCGCGCCACGCGCGTGCCCGGCAGGAAGGCTGCGTGCAGCGGCAGGCAGATCACGAGCGCCGCCGCGGCCCACACCAGATAGGTGTCGCGCCAGCCGATCCGCGGCAGCAGCGCGGCGGTGATCGGCCAGGCGACCGTGCTCGCGAGCCCGCCGGCGAAGGTGAGGATGGTGATCGCGCGCCGCGCCTGTTCGCCGAAACTCGCGGTGATGGTGGCGAAGGCGGGCTCGTACTGGGTCGCTGCCATCGCCGCGCCGGTGAGCACCCAGGCGGCGAAGAACCACGGCTCCGACGGCGCCCAGGCCACTGCGGCGAGCGACAGCGCCGACAGTACCGAGCCCAGGCTCATCACGATCCGCCCGCCGAACCGGTCAAGCAGCAGGCCGACCGGAAACGAGCACAGGCCCTGCGAGAGCAAACCGATCGAATAGGCGCCGAAGATCGCCTCGCGCGACCAGCCCTCGGCCTCGCCGATCGCGGGGGCGAGCACGGCGATCGCGTAGTACTGCGATCCCCAGGCGATGATCATCGTGACGGAGAGGGCAACCACCGCGCGCCAGGGCGGCGCGGGCGCGGGCAGGGCGGACATGCGCAGACGCTAGCCGCGTCTGCGCGCGCGCGACAGGGGAGCGTGACCGGGGACAGGTGGACGCTGCGCGGCACCTGCCCCGGTCAGCGACCAGACGTCATGGAGGAGACCTCGGCGAAACGGCCTGCCGGGGAGGTTGAGGGCTGATTCGCTACCGGGCTGAGCAAGGAGCGGCGAGGCGGAGATGGGTCCGCTGCCGCGGCCTGGTGCGCAACGGCGCCCATCTGCACCTGCTCGGCACCGCCATGAACCTCCGCCGCGCCGAACGGCTCGTCGCCTGACGGGAGAGGTGCGTCCCACGCCACAGGCCAACCGCTTCCAGCGCCGCCGTTGGGGGGCCAGAGCCGCCATCGCCGCACCCCTCGTCGCCCGCACGTCACTCCACACCCCTCAGACCCGTTTCGCTGGGGTCTCCGTCGCGATTGGCCGTTCGCCTCGCGCATCGGGAACCGACAGCAGCAATCGGACCTGCTAGAACGGGATGTCGTCGTCCAGATCCCCGCCGCCCTTTTTCGGCTCCCATCCACCGCTCTGCCGTGCACCGGTCCGCGCCGCCGCCGGCTGGCGCGGCGCATAGCCGCCCGACTCTTCCTCCGCTCCGGCCCCGCCCCCGCTCCGACCATCGAGCAGCGTCAGGTCGCCGCGGAACCGGCCGATCACCACCTCGAAGGTCTCGCGCTCGTTGCCGTCCTTGTCCGTGTATTTCCGGCTCTCCAGGCTGCCCTCGATGTAGACCTTGCTGCCCTTGCGCAGGTACTTCTCGGCGATCTCGCCCAGCTTCTCGTTGAAGATGGCGATGCGGTGCCACTGGGTCTTCTCCTTCCGCTCGCCTGATGCGCGATCGGTCCACGACTCGCTGGTGGCGACCGAGAAGGTGACGACCCGCCCGCCCGATTGCTGCATGGTCCGCACCTCGGGGTCGCGGCCGAGATTTCCCACCAGGATCACCTTGTTGACGCTGCCCGCCATCGCCGCCTCTCCCTGAGATTCGCCGCCGGACTGTAGGGCCTCCGCCCCGACCCGTCCAACGACCGCGCCTGCCCTGCGCTCTCGTCACTTGCGCCGCCGCCCCCATCTCTGGCCCACTCCGTTCCCCTTTCGTCCCCCGGGTGGCCCATGACCGACTCGATCCGCGTCCGCGGTGCGCGCGAGCACAACCTGAAGAACGTGGACGTCGAGATCCCGCGCCACAGCCTGACCGTGATCACCGGGCTCTCGGGCTCCGGCAAGTCGTCCCTCGCCTTCGACACCATCTACGCCGAGGGCCAGCGCCGCTATGTCGAGAGCCTCTCGGCCTATGCGCGCCAGTTCCTCGAACTGATGCAGAAGCCGGATGTGGACGCGATCGAGGGGCTCTCCCCGGCGATCTCGATCGACCAGAAGACCACGTCGCGCAACCCGCGCTCGACCGTCGGCACGGTCACCGAGATCCACGACTACATGCGCCTGCTCTGGGCCCGCGTCGGCGTGCCCTACTCGCCCGCCACGGGGCTCCCGATCGAGGCGCAGACCGTCAGCCAGATGGTGGACAAGGTGCTGGCGATGGCGGAAGGCACGCGCCTCCTGCTGCTCGCCCCCGTGGTGCGCGGCCGCAAGGGCGAGTACCGCAAGGAGCTCGCCGAGTTGCAGAAGCGCGGGTTCCAGCGCGTGAAGGTGGACGGGACCCTGCACGACATCGACGCGGTCCCCGCGCTCGACAAGAAGCGCAAGCATGACATCGAGGTTGTGGTGGACCGCCTGGTCGTGCGCGAAGGCATCGCGCCGCGGCTCGCCGACAGTTTCGAGACCGCGCTCGCGCTCGCCGACGGCATCGCCTTCACGGAGAACGCCGATACCGGCGAGCGCACCACCTTCAGCGCCAAGTTCGCCTGCCCGGTCTCGGGCTTCACCATCGCCGAGCTGGAGCCGCGCCTGTTCAGCTTCAACAACCCCGCCGGCGCCTGCCCCGCCTGCGACGGGCTCGGCGTGACGACGTTCTTCGATCCGGATCTGGTGGTGCCCGACGAGCGGCTGTCGCTCGCGGACGGCGCGATCGCGCCGTGGCAGAACACCTCCTCGCCCTACTACCGCCAGACCCTGGAGAGCCTGGCGAAGCACCTGAAGGTCTCGTCGCGCACGCCGTGGAAGGAGCTGCCCGAGCGCGCGCGCGACGCCATCCTCAACGGCACCGGCGAGACGCCGGTGACCATGCGCTACGAGGACGGGCTGCGCACCTACGAGACGAAGAAGCCGTTCGAGGGGGTCGTCGCCAATCTGGAACGGCGCTGGCGCGAAACGGACAGCGCCTGGGTGCGCGAGGAGCTCGCCCGCTTCCAGGGCGAGGCGCCGTGCGAGGCCTGTTCCGGCTACCGCCTCAAGCCCGAGGCGCTGGCGGTGAAGATCGCAGGCAGGCACATCGGCGAGGTCTCGGCCTTCTCGATCCGCGAGGCCGATGCGTGGTTCCGCACGCTGCCCGACCACCTCACCCCGCAGCGCCAGGAGATCGCGCGCCGCATCCTGCGCGAGATCACCGAACGGCTCGGCTTCCTCAATGACGTGGGCCTCGACTACCTGACGCTCGCGCGCGGCTCGGCCAGTCTCTCGGGCGGCGAAAGCCAGCGCATCCGCCTTGCCTCGCAGATCGGTTCCGGCCTCACCGGCGTGCTCTACGTGCTCGACGAGCCCTCGATCGGGCTGCACCAGCGCGACAACGAGCGCCTGCTCGGCACGCTCCGGCGCCTGCGCGACCTCGGCAACACCGTGATCGTGGTCGAGCACGACGAGGACGCGATCCGCTCGGCCGACCACCTGGTGGACATGGGACCCGGCGCCGGCGTGCATGGCGGCGAGGTGGTGGCCTCGGGCCCGCCCGAGACCGTGTTCGCCAATCCGCGCAGCCTCACCGCCGACTACCTGTCGGGCCGCAGGCGCATCCCGGTGCCGGCGCGCCGGCGGCTTGCCGACCCGAAACGGATGGTGCGCGTGGTCGGCGCAAGCGGGAACAACCTCAAGGATGTCACGGTCGGGTTCCCGCTCGGCACGCTCACCTGCATCACCGGCGTCTCCGGCGGCGGCAAGTCCACGCTCGTGATCGACACGCTCTACAAGGCGGTCTCGCGCCGGCTGATGGGGGCGCGCGAACACCCCGCGCCGCACGACCGCATCGAGGGGATCGAGCATCTCGACAAGGTGATCGACATCGACCAGTCGCCGATCGGCCGCACCCCGCGCTCCAACCCCGCGACCTATACCGGCGCCTTCGCACCGATCCGCGACTGGTTCGCCGAGCTGCCGGAGAGCCGCCAGCGCGGCTACAAGCCGGGCCGGTTCAGCTTCAACGTGAAAGGCGGACGCTGCGAGGCCTGCCAGGGCGACGGAGTGATCAAGATCGAGATGCACTTCCTGCCCGACGTCTACGTCACCTGCGACGCCTGCAAGGGCAAACGCTACAACCGCGAAACGCTGGAGATCCAGTTCCGCCACAAGTCGATCGCCGATGTGCTCGACATGACGGTGGAGGAGGGGGTGGTGTTCTTCCAGGCCGTCCCCTCGATCCGCGACAAGCTGCGCACGCTGAACGAGGTGGGGCTCGGCTACGTGACGCTCGGCCAGCCGGCGACCACGCTCTCGGGCGGCGAGGCGCAGCGGGTGAAGCTCGCCAAGGAACTGTCGCGCCGGGCGACCGGGCGCACGCTCTACATCCTCGACGAGCCGACCACGGGGCTGCATTTCGAGGATGTGCGCAAGCTGCTCGAGGTGCTGCACGCGCTGGTGGATACCGGCAACACCGTGCTGGTGATCGAGCACAATCTCGAAGTGATCAAGACCGCGGACTGGATCGTCGATCTCGGCCCGGAGGGTGGCGATGGCGGGGGGCGCATCGTCGCCGAGGGCACGCCCGAGCAGGTGGCGGCGCAGAAAGGCAGCCACACCGGCCGGTTCCTCGCGCCGGTGCTGGCGCGCGACGGGCAGGCGGCACCGGCCGTCGCGCCGCGGCGGCGGCGCGCGAGCGCATAGGCAGGGCCGGAAGGAGCGTGGCGGACCCGACACGATTCGAACGTGCGACCTCTGCCTTCGGAGGGCAGCGCTCTATCCAGCTGAGCTACGGGTCCTTCCCAGCCCGTATAGCGGAAGCGGCGCGGGGCGGCAAACGCCCCTCCGCCCGCGCAACGTCCGATGGCAGGGCGGCAACGGGATCCGCGAACCAAGCGAGGATGTCGGCCGCCACGCGGCCGCGGATCGAGTCGCGCAGCAGCAGGTGGTACCCGTCCGGGTAGATCACCACGCGCTGCCGTCCGGTCGCCAGCCCCGGCAGGCGCGCCTGCATCGCCGCGATCGCGCGCTCGGGCACCAGGTCGTCCTTCGCGCCGTAGAGGAACAGGCCGGGCGCGTCGAACCGCGCGGCGGCGGCGAGCGCCGCGTCCATCAACGCGACGAGCCCGTGCGCGGCATCGACACGCGTCGATTTCAGCACCAGCGGATCGCGCCCCATCGCACGCAGCGCCGCCTCGTTGTCGGAGGCGCGGATGAACGGCGAGCCGCCGACGATGCCGAGCGCGGGCACCGTGTGCGCGGCGAGGTCCAGGAACCAGCGGCCGATCGCGCCCATCGTCTCGCCGCCCCAGACCGCGGGCGCCGAGAGCACGTAGGCGTCGGCCGGCGGCGGGTCGGGCGAGGTCGCGGCGAGCAGCAGCACCGCCGCGCCCATGCTCTCGCCGAGCAGCGCGAGCGGCACGCCCGGATGGCGCGCGCGGATCAGCGTCGCGGCGGCGGTGGCGTCGGCGGCGAGCGCGTCGTGGCCGGCCCAGATGCCAGGATGCGGCCCGGCGCCGAAGCCGCGCTGGTCATAGGCATGCACCGCCCAGCCGGCCGCGGTGAACAGGGGAGCAGCGAGCGCGAAGGCGCGGCGGTAGTCGTTGAACCCGTGCAGCGCCAGGATCGCGCCGCGCGGCGGCCCCTCCGGCAGCCAGGAGCGCAGCGGCAGCCGCGCCCCGTCGGGCATCACCAGCGCCTCGCCCTCGTCGCGCGGCGGCCCGTCCGGCGGGCCCGGGGCCGCGATCCGCGGCGCGCAGCCGGCCACCAGCGCGGCCAACACCGCGCGCCGCCCCACCCTCGCTGTTGCCCGGTTCCTCACGGCGGCTATCATCCGCGCCCCGAACCCCGACAGGAAGTGCGATGTCCGCCCCATCCGCCCCCAAGGCGCCGGAGCCTACCGAGATCATCGAGTCCGAGGACACCACGGTTGCGTGTGATGGCGGCGGCGCGCTCGGCCATCCGCGCGTCTATCTGACGCTGGTCGAGGGGCGGGTGATGTGCCCCTACTGCTCGCGGCTGTTCGTGCTCAAGGGCGCGAGGGCGGCCTGAGCCGCGCGCATGACCTCCCGCCAGCACCTGATCCTGATCGACGGGTCGGGATACATCTTCCGCGCCTTCCACGCCCTGCCGCCGATGGCGCGACCCGACGGCACGCCGGTGAACGCCGTGTTCGGCTTCACCAACATGCTGGCGAAGTTCATCGCCGAGCACGCCGGCGACCGCATCGCGGTGGTGTTCGACAAGGGCCGCAGGACGTTCCGCAACGACATCTACCCCGACTACAAGGCGCACCGGCCCGACCCGCCCGAGGACCTGATCCCGCAATTCGGCCTGATCCGTGAGGCGGTGGATGCGTTCGATCTCGCCGCGATCGAGGCCGAGGGCTGGGAGGCCGATGACCTGATCGCCGCCTATGCCAGGGCCGAGACGGAGGAGGGTGGCACGGTCACGATCGTCTCCTCCGACAAGGACCTGATGCAGCTGATCCGCCCCGGTGTGACGCTGCTCGACCCGATCAAGCAGAAGCCGATCGGCGCGGCCGAGGTGGTCGAGAAGTTCGGCGTCACGCCCGACAAGGTGATCGACGTGCAGGCGCTCGCCGGCGACTCGACCGACAACGTGCCCGGCGTGCCCGGGATCGGCGTCAAGACCGCCGCCCAACTGATCGCGGAGTTCGGCGATCTCGAGACGCTGCTCGCCAAGGCCGAAACGATCAAGCAGCCCAAGCGGCGCGAGGCGCTGATCGAGCACGCCGAGCAGGCGCGCATCAGCAAGCGGCTGGTCACGCTCGATCCCTCTGCGCCGCTGCCGCTGCCGCTCACGGCGCTGGAGCTGAAGCCGCCCGATCGCGCCAAGCTCGCCTCATGGTTGCGTGCACAGAACTTCCGCTCGACGCTCCAGCGCCTGGGACTGGACGGTGCCGGCGAGGCTGCACCTGCGCCGGCCAAGGCAGCCCCGCAGCCCGAGCCGGAAAAGGCGACGTTCGGTCCCTACGAGACGGTGACCGCGCCGGATCGGCTGCGCGCCTGGATCGCCGAGGCCACCGCGCAGGGCTTCCTCGCCTTCGACACCGAGACCGACAGCCTGGACGCGCAACGCGCCCGGCTCGTCGGCGTGTCGCTCGCCACAGCGCCGGGGCGCGCCTGCTACGTGCCGCTGCGGCATCTCGGCCGCGGCGCCGATCTCGCCGCCGATCCGGCGCCCCAGCAGATCCGGTTCGAGACCGCGATCGAGCTCCTGCGCCCGCTGCTCGAGGACGCTTCCGTCCTCAAGGTGATGCAGAACGGCAAGTACGACCGCGCCGTGCTGGCGCGCGCGGAGAACGGCGCGATCGCGCTCGGGCCGATCGACGACACGATGCTGATCAGCTTCTGCCTCGATGCCGGGCGGTGGGAGCATGGCATGGACCAGCTCTCGGCGCGCCATCTCGGCCACGAACCGATCAGCTACGACGCCGTCACCGGCACGGGCAAGGCGCGCATCTCGTTCGCCGAGGTCGCGCTCGACCGCGCCACCGCCTACGCGGCCGAGGATGCGGACGTGACGCTGCGACTCTGGCAACTGCTGAAGCCGCGGCTCCGGCCCGAGCAGGTGCTGGTGCTGTACGAGCATGTCGAGCGCCGCCTGATCCCGGTCATCGCGGCGATGGAGCGCGCCGGCGTGAAGGTCGATGCGCGCGACCTGCGGCAGATGTCGGCCGAGTTCGCCGACCGGCTGAAGGTGCTGGAGAGCGAGATTCACGCGCTCGCCGGCCGGGCCTTCACGGTCGGCTCGCCGCAGCAGCTCGGCCGCGTGCTGTTCGACGAGCTCGGCCTCAGCCCATCCGGCGGGCGGCGCGCCAAGACCGCGACCGGCCAGTACGCGACCGATGCCGGCGTGCTCGAGGAGCTCGCGAGCCAGCATAAGCTGCCGGGCAAGGTGCTGGAGTGGCGCCAGCTCGCGAAGCTGAAATCCACCTACGCCGATGCGCTGGTGGATCAGATCAATCCCGAGACGGGCCGCGTGCACACCAGCTTCGCCATGACCGGCGCGGCGACCGGGCGGCTCGCCTCGACCGACCCGAACCTCCAGAACATTCCCGTGCGCACCGAGGAGGGCAGGCGCATCCGCCGCGCCTTCGTCGCCGAAGCAGGCCACGTGCTGATGTCGGCCGACTACAGCCAGATCGAGCTGCGCCTGCTCGCGCATGTCGCCGACGTGCCAGCGCTGCGCGAGGCGTTCGCGCAGGGCGAGGACATCCACGCGCGCACCGCCTCGGAGGTGTTCGGCGTGCCGATGCAGGGCATGGACCCGCTGACCCGCCGCCGCGCCAAGGCGATCAATTTCGGCATCATCTACGGCATCTCGGCCTTCGGCCTGGCGAACCAGCTCGGCATCGCGCCGGGCGAGGCGAAGGCCTATATCGACGCCTATTTCCAGCGCTATCCCGGCATCCGCGCCTACATGGAGCGGATGAAGGAGGAGGCGCGCATGAAGGGCCATGTCGCCACGCCGTTCGGCCGGCGCATCTGGATTCCCGGCATCGGCGAGAAGAACCCCGCGCGCCGCGCCTTCGCCGAACGCCAGGCGATCAATGCGCCGCTGCAAGGCGGGGCGGCGGACGTGATCAAGCGCGCGATGGTGCGGCTGCCGCGCGCGCTCGCCGAGGCGACGCTCTCGGCGCGGCTGCTGCTCCAGGTGCACGACGAGCTGCTGTTCGAGGTGCCCGAGGGCGAGTGCGAGGCGACCGCCGCGACCGTGAAGCGGACCATGGAGGGCGCGGCGGCGATCCGCGTGCCGCTGGTGGTCGAGACCGGGGCGGCGCGGAGCTGGGCCGAGGCGCACTGAGGGGCGCGCGGGAGGGGCGCTTGGGGGCGGAACCGCGCCCGCGCGAGCGCGTTCCAGCGACTCCATGGAAGGAGCCGAAGGATGGACCAGCGCCGCAGCCCCGCGACCGACGATGCCGGCAAGGCCGCGCCCGCCGGCGCACCCGAACCGCGCGGCGTGCCGAAGACGGACCGGGCACGCACGGAGAAGGTGATCGAGGGAGCGCTGCCCCCCGATCAGCAGACCGAGCCCGCGCGCACGGGCTGATCCGCGCCCTACAGCAGCGGCCGCTGCGCGGCAGGCTGTTCCCAGTACTCGGCCACGCGCCGCAGCGCCGAGAGGTCGCCGATCGCGAGCCGCCCGTCATGCAGCCGGATCAGCTGGCGCTTGCGCAGCGCCTGGAGCGTGCGGTTCACGTGCACCGGGCTCAGCCCCATCAGGTCGGCGAGATGCGTCTGCGTCAGGGGGAACGGCACGGTGCCGTCGCGCTCCAGCCCCACCGCGGCGGCGCGACGATAGAGATGCACCAGCACCATCGCGATGCGCTCGATCGCACTGCGCCGCCCGACCGAGAGCAGCGCCTCGTCGAGCAGCCGCTCCTCGTGCGCGGCAAGCCAGGTGAGGTCGTAGCCGAGCTCGGGATGGCCGCGGAAGATGTCCCACAGCGAGCTGCGCGCGAAGGCGCAGAGCCGCACCTCGGTCACCGCCTCTACGCCATGGGCGGGGGCTGCCATCAACTCGCCCTGCAGTCCGACGAGGTCGCCCGGCAGCAGGATGTTCATGATCTGCCGCCGCCCGTCGGGCAGCGACTTGTACCGGATCGCCCAGCCGGAGAGCACCGTGTAGAGCCGGCAGGACGTCTCGCCCTCGGACAGGATCGCGCCGCCGGCCGGAACCGTCATCTCGCCCCGCTTCAGCGCCTGGAGCGCGGCGAGGGCGGGCTCGTCGAGCGGCTTGAAGCCGCGCCGGCGGCGGAGCGGGCAGAGCGTGCAGGGGGTTCCGGTTTCCATCGGGAGCGGTCCTGGATCGTTCCGTCCCTTAACGCAGGATAAGGCGCGCGGTTCTCCGCCCCCCTAGGGTCCGCCCGGGCAAGCCCGCCCGCGGAGCAGACCCATGACGCGCCTTGTGCCCACGCTGATGCGGCTGCGCCGCGACCACCGCATCGGTGTCGCGGTCGGCGCCACCCTGTTCGCGTTCGCCCTCTCCTTGCGGTTCGCGCTTGACGCGGCCTCCGACGGCCTGCCCTTCGTCACCTTCCTGCTCGCGGTGGTCGGCACGGCCTGCGTCGCCGGCTGGGCGATCAGCACGACGGTCGCGATCGCCTCCGCGTCCGCCGCCTGGTACTGGTTCCTGCCCCCTGCTGAAAGCTTCACGCTGGTTTGGCCGACGGGACATCTGGCGCTCGCGGTGTTCGTGCTGATCGCGGGCCTGGTGATCGCGCTCTCCGAACGTCTCGCCGACGCCGTGCTGCGGGTGGCCGAGGAGCAGGCGCGCGCGGCCGCGCTGGCCGAGTCGCAGCGCGATCTCGTGCGGGAACTCCAGCATCGGGTCGCCAACGCGATGCAGTTCAATGCGAGCCTGCTGTCGCTTCAGGCGGCGCGGATCGGCACGCCGGAGGAGGCGCAGGAGGCGCTGCGGGACGCGGTCGCGCGGATGTCGGCCGCGGCACGCATCCACCGGCGGCTCCATGACCCGGAGCTGGGCCGCCGCCCGGCCGACGCGATGATCGACGAACTCGTGCGCGATCTGCTGCGCTCGGCCGGGCGCGACGACGTCGCCGTGACGGTCGACGTGGCGCCCGCGGCGCTCGGGCTCGCGCGCCTGACTGCGCTGGCGATGCTGGCGGTGGAGGCGACGCTGAACGCGATCAAGCACGCCTTCGCCGGGCGCGAGGGCGGGATGCTCGAGGTGACGCTGCGCGCGGCCGAGGGGGGCTGGCTGCTGCGCGTCGCCGATGACGGGCCGGGCCTGGCGGAGGAGTTCGACCCGTCGAGCCAGACCAGTCTCGGGATGCGGGTGATGCAGTCGATGGCGCGCCAGCTCGGTGGCACCGTCCGGTTCGGCGCCGGCCCGCAGGGCACGGCGGTCGAGGTCGCCTTCCCCGCCTGACGTCGGGCCGCGGCGGGGCCGCCGCCGGCGGCTTCACGTCTCCGTGCCTGGGGCCCCGCTGATCGGCCGAAGTCCGGGGCCTGGGGCGGCTTTGCTACCGGCGATTGCGGGGCGGCGCCGGGGCGGCACCGGCATCGGGGCGTGCGCACGGATGCCGGCCGATCCGCGGCGGAGGCAGGCAGGCGGCCGGGCGTGGGCGCGAAAGAAAGCGCCCGGTTAGGGGGGTAACCGGGCGCCGCTTTTTCCGTACGGAAAACCGCGAGGTTCGGCAGGGGAGACCGTCCCCGCGGGTACTCGGCGTGAAATGACCGCCGATAGGTGAAGAATACTGAAACCGCGCCGCAGTGCAAACCCTTATCGACCCTCTGGGTCGGGAATGTCGCGCAGGAGTTGCATCGCCGCTGCCGGGACTGTCGTCCGGCGATCTGTTCAGCGGGGCCTCAGCACGGCGTCGCCCTCGACCGTGGCGCCGATCGGCACCTCCGCCGGTTCGGCGGACGGAGGCGGCGCGGCGGCCTCGGCGCGCACGGCCATCATCGCCTGCGGCCCCGGCGGGGGCATGTAGCGCGGCGCGTCCACGCGCACCTCGCGGAAGCCGGTGAAGGCCAAGCCAAGCGCGCCGGCGAGCCGCTCGGCCCGCGCCTTCAGCCCCGCGAGCGCCTCCTCGGTGACCGCCTCACGGGTCTGGCGCGCGAGCGGACGAGACACCTGGTAGGCGAGGCTGCCGATCAGCATCCCCTGGCCCTGGAGCGTGCCGACGAGGTCCAGCAGCGCCGGCGCCGCCTCGATCGCGCTGAGCCGGAGTTCCTGCGAGGCGGTCCAGGTCTGGCCGCGGTCGCCGCCGCGCCAGGACCGGTAGCTGCCAGTCGCGACCGCGACGCCGGGGACCGCGTGGACGCGCTCAAGCGCTGCCGCCATCTGGCGGTTGACCGCCTGTTGCACGGCGACGGCGGAGCTGCCGGTCGCCTGGGCGCGCAGCGTCGCCGCCAGCTCGTCGGCGCGCACGGTGCGCTCTGCGGACTCGGACAGACGCAGCAGGGTCTCGCTCGCCTGGGCGGGGGCGGCAAGCGCGAGGACGCCAGCCAGGATCAGCACGGAGCGCATGCGTTTCTCCCTCGGTTGAGGCCAGGGGCCGTCGAGCGCTCCCCTGGCGATGGAACAGGGCGACATCCCGGTCGGCGGTCTATCGGGCCGCCGCTGCGTCCGGAGTCACGTACCCGGCCTCGATATCCGCGCGGACCAGTGCGGGGTCGCGCTGCCGGGGGTCTCCGTGCCCGCCGCCGCCCGGCGTGGCCAGGCTGACCGTGTCGCCGCGGTTCAGCACGTATTGCCGCTTCGGGTCGCTGCTGCGGCCGTTGATCAGCAGCGCGCCGGGCGCGCCGGGCGCGCCACCCTCGATCCCGAAGGCCGGAAACAGCGTCCGCTCGGCGAGGAACGAGACCGCGATCGGGCTGTCGGAGAGGCTCTCGATCAGGATCTCCTGGCCGAGCCCGCCGCGATGGCGCCCCGGCCCGCCGCTGTTCGGGCGCAGGCGCTTGTGGTGGAAGCGCAATGGCGCGATGTGCTCGCTGATCTCGATCGAGGTGGAGGAGACATTGGACGGCCAGGACAGGCAGGTCACGCCGTCCGCACGCGCGTTGCCGCCCATGCCGCCGTTGTAGAAGAACATGTTCGCGTAGGGCTTCGCCGGCCCGCCCCCCGGCGCGGCGCGCACGCCGGACTGGTTCATGCCCCACATCGGCGAGCCTGCGGCCGCCATCACGCGCTCGGGCACGACCTGGCCGAGGCAGCCGAGCACCAGCACCGGCAGGTAGTGGCCGATCAGCATCCGGCTGCCGCCCGGCGCGGGGAACTGCGGATGGACGATCGAGCCCGGCGGTGCGGCGATCCGGATCGGCCGCCATGCACCCTCGTTGTTCGGCAGGTTGGGCGAGGTGCAGAGCTTCACCCCGTACATCGACATCGCGTAGGTGTAGCAGAACGCGCAGTTGATCGCCCGGTCCACCTGCGGATCGGTGCCGGCATAGTCCATCGCGATCTCGTCGCCGCGCACGGTCAGCGCGAGGCGGATCGTCACGGGCGCGTCCATCAGCCCGTCGGTCTGAAGCTCGCTCCGATAGGTGCCGTCGGGCAGCGCGGCGATCGCCCCGCGCATCGCGGCCTCGCAGCGGCCCTGGATCTCGGCGGCGAGCGCTGTCAGGTCGGCGAGGTCGGCGCCGCGCATCAGCGCGAGCAGCCGGTCCTCCATCACGTCGAGTGCCACCACCTGGGCCCACAGATCGCCCAGCGTCTGGTCCGGCGTGCGGACGTTCTGGCGGATGATCGACACCAGCGTCTCGTCGATCGCGCCCGCGCGGATCAGCTTGAGCGGCGGGATCTGCAGCCCCTCCTCGAACACCTCGCGCGGCTCCGGGCTGCGGATCTTGCCGCCGATGTCGGGCGCGTGCGCGGTCGAGGCGCTGAACGCGACGAGGCGCCCGTCGCGGAAGATCGGCTTGGCCACGGTGATGTCCGGCAGGTGGCCCGTGCCGAGCCAGA
>NZ_JBHYDW010000092.1:0-18157 GCF_051860475.1 Elioraea sp.
AAGCTGCGCGAGAGCCTGGGCAAGCTCCGGCTGAACGACGCCTCGTTCCATTACGAGCCCGAGACCTCGGCCGCGCTCGGCTTCGGCTTCCGCTGCGGCTTCCTCGGCCTGCTGCATCTCGAGATCATCCAGGAGCGGCTGATCCGCGAGTTCGATCTCGACCTGATCGCGACGGCGCCCTCGGTCGTCTATCGCGTGCACCGCACCGATGGGTCGATGCAGGAGCTGCACAACCCGGCCGACATGCCGGACGGCAGCGTGATCGACCACATCGAGGAGCCCTGGATCAAGGCGACGATCTTCGTCCCCGACGACTATCTCGGCGCGATCCTGACGCTCTGCAACGAACGGCGCGGCCAGCAGGCGGACCTGACCTATGTCGGCACCCGCGCGATGGCGGTCTACCGGCTGCCTCTCAACGAGGTGGTGTTCGACTTCTACGACCGGCTGAAGTCGGTCAGCCGCGGCTACGCAAGCTTCGACTACGCGATGGACGGCTATGCCGAGGCGGATCTGGTGAAGATCTCGATCCTGGTGAACGGCGATCCGGTGGATGCGCTTTCGTTCATCGCGCATCGCAGCCAGGCCGAGAAGCGCGGCCGCGCGATCTGCGAGAAGCTGAAGGAACTGATCCCGCGCCAGTTGTTCCGCATCGCCATCCAGGCCGCGATCGGCGGGCGGGTGATCGCGCGCGAGACGATCTCGGCGCTGTCGAAGGACGTCACCGCCAAGTGCTACGGCGGCGACATCACGCGCAAGCGCAAGCTTCTGGAGAAGCAGAAGGAAGGCAAGAAGCGCATGCGCCAGTTCGGCAAGGTCGAGATCCCGCAGACCGCATTCCTCGCCGCGCTGAAGATGGACGCGTGAGCGGCCGAGCGTCCGCCGGCACGCCGTAGCGGTGCGGCATCATCGCGGGTCGCCGCCTTGACGTCCCGCTCGCCTGTGCGAGCCTCGCGCACATGCGCATCCATGTTCAGAATCCCGCCGGCGACGCGGTTTTCGCGATCACGCCGGAACACTGGTCGGCCGCGGTGGCGCGGAACCCGGAGCCCGGGCGCCTCGATGTCTCCTTCGCGTCGGATGATGCCGGGTTTGCCTCGGCCATCCGCCACGCCGAGGTGCTGCTGACCACGACCAAGATCGTCAAGGAACGGTTCCCGGCCGGCGCCCTGCCGGGCCTCGCGCCGCGGCTGAGGGTGATCGCGTGCAATTCGGCCGGGCTCGATCGCCTCGCACCGTTCGACTGGCTGCCGCGAGAGATCACGCTTCTCAACAACCGTGGCACGCACGCAGGAAAGGCGGGCGAGTTCGCGCTGATGTCGCTGCTGATGCTGGCAAGCCACATCCCGCATTTCGCGACCGCCCAGCGCGCCGAACGCTGGGAGCCGCGCTTCGGCTCGGTGCTCGCCGGCAGGACGGTCTGCATCGTCGGCCTTGGCACTCTGGGCGGGGCTGCGGCACATCACGCGCGGGCCTTCGGGATGCGGGTTCTGGGCGTGCGCGCCAGCCCCGCGCCGCATCCCGACTGCGACGAGGTCCTTGCCACGACATCGCTCGACACGATCCTGCCGCGCGCCGAGTTCCTGCTGCTTGCCTGCCCGCTGACCCCAGCGACGCAGGGCCTGATCGATCGGCGCCGCCTCGGTCTGCTGCCGCCGGGGGCCAAGGTCGTGAACATGGCGCGCGGCGCGGTCTGGGACCAGGACGCGGTGTGCGATGCGCTCGAGGCCGGCCACCTCGCCGGCTGCGTCACCGATGTCACCGTGCCGGAGCCGTTGCCGTCCGGCCATCGCCTTTGGCGGACACCCGGGCTGCTCGTCGTTCCCCACGTGTCCTCGGACGATCCGAACACCTACACCGACCGGACCCTGGACATCCTGCTCGCGAATCTGGTGGCGATGCGCGACGGACGCCCACTGCCGAACCGCGTCGATCCGGATCGCGGCTACTGAAGCCGCTTCCGACCGGTCGGAGACGGCGCTATCTGCTCTCGCCCTTCACCGCCTTGCGCAAGGCGGCCTGCGCGTCCTGCAGCCCGCGCGGCGTCGGTGCGCCGATCGACTTCTGCAGCTCCTCGAGCGGGGCCGAGGCGAGCGCCTCGAACGCCGCGTAGTCCTTGAGGTCCAGCGCCTGCAGCCGGTCGCGCAGCAGGCGGCCGCTGATCCCGGCGCGCGTGCCGGCCGCCGCCTTCACCGCGCGGTCGATCAGCACCTGCACGGCGATGTCGGATGAGACCACGAGCGACACCGGTGAGCCCGGCGGCACCTCGGTGCCCGGCTTCGGCGCCTGCGCCAGCACCAGGCCCGGCTTGCCGCCCTCCTTCTCTGAAACCTCGCCGATCGCGAGTCCGGCTGCCTTCAGCGCCCGAGCCGCCTCGGCCCTGGGCATGCCGGCAAGATCGGGCACGGCAACGGTCGGCGGCGGCGCGACGGCAACCACCAGGGACACGGCCGCACCGGGCTCCACCCGCATGCCCGGCAGGGGATCCTGGGCCAGCACCGTGCCTTCCTCGGCCTGCCTGGACTCGCGCCGCGCGACCGCCCCGCCCGCAAGCCCCGCGGCCTCGATCCGTCCGGTCGCGTCGTCCAGCGTCAGGCCGCGCAGATCGGGCACGGTCGGCTTGATCGCGATCGCGACCACGATCTCGATCGGCACCTCCGGCGCGACCTCGTCGCCTGGATCGGGCGCCTGGCCGATCACCGTTCCGGCGGCATAGCGGCTCTCCTGCTCCGCCACCTTGCCGAGCTTCAGCCCGGCGCGGGCGAGCGCGGTGTCGGCCGCGGCGCGCGGCAGGCCGAGCAGGCTCGGCACCGGGATCAGATTGGGTATGGCGGCGGCCGCCTCGCTCGCCGCGCGCAGTGTGAACCTGACTTCGGTGATCTGGGCGGGATCGAACCGCTCATCCGGTGCGGGCAGCACGAAGCGCAAGCTGCCCGACTCGTCGAGCGCGACCAGCGACTTCAGTCCGACCTGCATCTCGCTCACGGTATACGCCGCACGGTCGCCGGGCCTGGGCGCGAGCCCGCCCTGCATCGCCTCGATCGCCTTGCGGAACCCCTCGGTCACCTGCTCGGGCCGGGCCTGCATCCGCCCGTCCGCGAGCGTCCTGACGCGGCCGCTCAGTTCGGCCTTCTCCGCCTCGAGCGCGGCGAGACGGCTTCTGAGCAGCATCTCCTCGCGCGTGGGCTCGGCGGTGGTGCGCGCCGCCCCGCGCAGCGCCTCCTCCAGAGCCGAGAGACGGCCCGCGAACGCATCGAGCGTCTTCTCGATCCGTGCAAGGCGCTCGGCATTCGCATCATTCTCCGGCATGCGCCGGGACCCTCCACCGCATGCGGCCGGCGATCAGCCTTCGGGACGCGGCGGCGGCGGGATCGAGACGATCCGCGCCTTCACCACGCTGGTGCCCTGCACGTCCAGCCCAAGCGCGTTCTGCACCTTCGCGTTGTGCGGCGCGGCCAGCAGGCTGAGCCTGCTGACCAGCACCCGGCCGGATGTGTCGGTCTTGGTCTCGCGCTTCATCGCCAGCGACATCTTCAGCTCGAGCGTGACCTCGGGCATGTGATACCACGTCGCCTGCAAGCCGTACTCGCTCAGCACCGGATCGTTGTCGATCAGCGTCTGGGTGGCGATGCTGTTCAGGTCCATGGCTCGTTGCGCCTGCGCCACACCCTCGCCGACCCGGGCGAGCACCTCGCCGAGCGGACGGACCAGGACCTCCTCGATCTCGTCAGCCATCGTGCGCGCTCAACGTGCGATCACGGGGCCGGCGGCGGCGCCGGCTGCTGCACCGTGATCTTGGGGATCACGCGGCTCGGCGGCGGCACCGGCGTCAGCGTGGTGCGCAACAGGCTCGACCCCTCGACCTTGAAGTTGAACTTCGAGGTGTAGGAGGCATTCATCGTCGACGTGCGGGCGACGGTCGTGGTGTTCTCGAGGCTCGCCTTGCCCGAGCCGGCGAGCAGCGACAGCAGCCCTCCGGTCTTGTAGCTCGCCGCAAACTTGGTCTTGTTCTCGAACTTGGTAGTCGTGCCGAAGCTGACGCTGCGCGCGACCTCCAGCGACATGGTGATCGCCATCTTCACTTCGATGATGGTCTCGCTGAAGGCGTAGAAGGTCGGGTTGATGCCGTAGACCAGCAGCGGCATCTCCTTGTCGTTGTAGAGCACCTCGGTGTTGGTGACGTTGCCGTCGGCATCCACCGTTTCCTTGATCGCGACCACGACCGTTCCCTCGGGGAGCATGGTGTTGGCCAGGGCCTGCGCGGTCTGGATGCTGTTCATGTCCAGCGCAAGCTGCGCCTCGGCGATCGCCAGGGCCATCTTCTCGACCATCTCTGGGAAGGGGACGTCCAGCAGGGCCTGTCCGACGCCACGCGCAAGATTTGCCATAACCCGAACCCTCCGTTGGCATGCAGCCTAGCGGCCGATGCGGTTTCCGTCCTGGTCCACCCTGATCCGGCGGATCGGGCGCGGTGCGAAGTCCACTCCGCCGCAATGGCCCACGTCGTGCCGCCCCGCGATCGCCTCCTTCGCGGCATCCGTCATGCGTGCGACCAGCACGCCGGACCTGGCTGCCAGCACCACCATCCCTCCCGCCCCGACGATCGCCTCCCGCACGCGGCGCTGCGCCGTGGCAACGGTCGGAACGATGAGGTAGTGACGCTGGGTCACGCGGGGGCCTGGATCAGGACAACACTCACGCAACGGTACGTCTCAGCATCATCGCCTGTCAATTACCGCGTGCATGACAGTTGGTCAGCACGCGCGAATGAGCGTGTGAGTGCCGATCCGTCAGGGGTCGCCGAACAGGTCCTTCGGACTGAACCCGCCCTTCCGGCCGTACTCCATCGCGCAGAACGGCCCGCCCTGGTAGCGTTCCTCCACCGGATTGCCGCTGACCTTGCCGGCAAGCTGGCCGGCGAACGTGTCGGCGCTGTCATGCGGCGCCCAGCCGATCGTTGCGCGCGCGTCCTTGCGCCAGAATGTCCGGCTGTTGTCGGAGGCGCCCCAGATCACCACGCAGCCGACACGCTCCGCGAGGACGCAGCGCTCCACGAGCCGGCAAAGATCCGGATAGGACAGCCAGGTGGACAGCATGCGATGGTTGATCGGTTCCGGGACCGAGCTGCCGATCCGCAGGAACACGCTCTCGACCCCGTGCTTGTCCCAGTACATCCGCCCCATCAGCTCGCCATAGGCCTTGGCGAGGCCGTAGTAGCCGTCGGGGCGCATGTCGCAATCGTGGTCGAGCGGTTCGGTCCGCTCGTGGAAGCCGATCGTGTGGTTGGAGGAGGCGAACACCACGCGCGCGCGCTCGCGCCGCGCTGCCTCGTAGACATGGTAGAGGCCGCGGATGTTCGGGCCCAGCACCTCCTCGAACGGCCGTTCCACAGAGATGCCGCCGAAATGCAGGATCGCCTCGCACCCTTCGGCGAGGCGGAGGATCGCGACACCGTCATTCAGGTCGGCGCGCACGAAGCTCGCCCCGCTCGGCAAACGATCTGGAAACGGCACGATGTCGGTCAGCCGGAGCGTCCAGCCGGCCTCGGCGAGCCAGCGCGTCAGTTGGCGTCCGAGCGCGACGGACGCCCCGGTCAGCAGCACGGGCTTGGCGGGAACGGTCATCGCAGCCTCCTCGGTCAGTCGGCGAACACGGGGACGGGGACGCCGGGCTCGTCGGATTGCATGACGAAGAGGGCCCCGGTGAGCGGATGCGCGCCGATCATCTCGGCGCCGAGCAGCGTGCGCAACGACGTCCAGACGATCGTGCGCAGGTCCGGTCCGCAGAAGCAGGGCATCGTGACGCCCGGCGCGGGGAAGGGCAGGCTGTCGATCAGCGTGCCGTCGGTGCGGAACCGGTTGATCCGTCCCTTCCGCACGCCGGCCGACCAATAGCGCCCGGCGACGTCGAACGCCGCGCCGTCCGGCCGGCCGATCGCGTCCGTGTCCGGGGTGACGATCCGCCTGCGGTTGCTCACCGTACCGCTCGCCGGGTCGACCTCCCAGGCGTCGATCCAGGGGGCTCCGCTGTCGCTCGTCACCATGGTCCGACCATCCGCGGTCCAGGCGATGCCGTTGGCGGTGTAGAGCCCGTCCGTGATCTCGCGCCAGGTTCCGTCGGGGGCGACGCGGAACAGCCGGCCGACCGGCTCACGCTGCACCCGTTCGTCCATCGATCCGACCCAGAACGCGCCGTCCGGACCGACCTTGCCGTCATTCAGCCGCCCGAACGGCGGGATCGGTCCCGGCTTGCAGAACGGCTCCATGTGGCGCGTGCGCCAGTCGTAGCGAACCACCTCGTGACGCAGCGCCACGATCCAGCGCCCCGACCGGCAGAGCCCGAACGATCCGACCTCGGAGGGAAAGTGCCAGGTGTTCAGCACCGTGCCGTCAAGGCCGATTGCGGTGATGGTGCAGCCGAGAATGTCGGCCGCCAGCACGCGGTTGTTCGCCGCGTCCCATACCGGGCCTTCGCCCAGCGCAAATCGCAGATCGGGATTGAGCACGCGGATCTCGCTCATCTCTGTCCTTTCCAGGGTGTCGTGCCGTCTCAGCTGCCGTAGCCGAGCGTCAGGCGCGGCAGCGTCAGCGACAACGGCGGCCAGTAGGTGGTGAGCGCGAGCGCGACCAGGATGGCTCCGTAGAACGGCCAGATCGTGCGCATCACGGATTCGATCTTCACCCGCGCGATCGCGCAGCCGACGAACAGCACCGCGCCGACCGGCGGGGTGGTCAGCCCGAGCCCGAGATTCATCATCATCACCATGCCGAACTGCACCGGGTCGAGCCCGATCTGTGTCGCCACGGGCAGGAAGATCGGCGTGCAGATCAGGATCAGCGCGGCCATGTCCATGATGCAGCCGAGCACCAGCAGGGCGGCGTTGATCAGCAGCATCAGCACGACGGGGTTGTCCGAGATCGCCAGCATCGCAGTGGCGAGCTGCTCCGGCACGCGGTGCAGCGCCAGCAGATAGGCGAAGCCCGAGGCGGTGCCAACCAGCAGCAGCACGACCGAGGTCGTGCGCACGGACTGCGCGACGGCGATCACGAATCCCTGCCAGGTCAGCTCCCGGTAGATCAGCGCGGTGCAGAACACGGCCCATCCGGCACCCATCGCGGCACTCTCGGTCACCGTGAACACGCCGCCGAGCACGCCGCCCAGGATGATGATCGCGGTGAACAGGCCCGGGAAGGCGACCGCGGCGGAACGGGCGAGCGCGCGGAACCCCGGGAACGGATCGCCGCGATAGCCGCGCCGCGCGCCGATGACATAGGCCGCGACCGCGAGACAGACGCACATCATCATGCCGGGTGCCACACCCGCCAGGAACAGCGCCGAGACCGACACGCCGCCGCCGGCGGCCAGCGAGTAGAGGATCATGTTGTGCGAGGGCGGGATCATGATTCCCGCGATCGAGGAGGTGACGGTGACGTTCACCGCATAGTCGGTGTCGTAGCCCTTCTGGCGCATCGCCGGGATCAGGATCGAGCCGAGCGCCGAGGTGTCGGCGACCGCGGAGCCCGAGATGCCGCCGAACAGCATCGAGGCGAACACGTTGACGATCCCGAGGCCCCCCTTCACGCCGCCGACCGCGGAGGAGGCGAGAGCGATCAGGCGGGTCGCGATGCCGCCATGCAGCATGATCTCGCCGGCGAAGATGAAGAACGGGATCGCCAGCAGCGAGAACACGTTCATGCCCGAGGTCATCTGCAGGAACGCGACCGCGATCGGCAGGCCCTCCCACCAGAACCCGGAAACGGCCGCGAGGCCCAGCGCGAACGAGACCGGCACGCCGGCGGCGAGCGCGAGCGCGAACACGCCGAACAGGATGGCAAGGCCCATGCGGGATCAGTCCGAAGCGGGCTGGCCGAGCGGCGGCAGCCCGGCGAGGCGGCGCAGCAGATGCTCGACGATGAACAGCATGGTGAGCGCGCCGCAGATCATCATCGGCACGAACTGCCAGCCCTGGCTGATGCCGAGCAGCGGGATGCGGAAGGTCCAGTAGTTGCCGACCAGCACCCAGGCCCACTGCATCATGATGAAGCCGAGCGCGAACAGGGCGAGGTCCGCAGCGATCGCGACCGCCGTCCGGGCCCCCGGCGGCAGCGCGGCGACCGCGAGCTCGACCGCCATGTGGAACCGCTCGCGCACGCCCACGCCCGCGACCGGCAGGGCGACGAACAGGATCGCGAGCAGCGCGCCACGCTCCACCCAGGTCGGCGTGTCGTTCAGCACATAGCGGCCGAATACCATCCAGACCAGGCAGACGACGAGGGCGACCAGCGTCGCCCCCGCCAGCAGAATCACCCCGCGCGCCACCCAGTCGAGCGCGGCGGAGAGGGCGGCGACCGCAGCCCTCATCCGCGCGCTCCGCTCACTGGGTCGCCCGGATCTGCTCGACCAGCGCCTTCAGGTTCGCAGCACCGGCATACTTGGCGTAGATCGGCTCCATCAGCCGCGAGAACGGCGTACGATCCTGGATGTCGGTCACGGTCACGCCGGCGGCGATCACCCGCTCGCGCGACTGCTTCTCGCGCTCGGCCCAGAGCTGCCGCTGCACCGCCGAGGCCTCGCGCGCCGCCGTGCGCACGATCTCGCGGTCGGCGGCCGAGAGCCGGTCCCAGCGCTGCTTGTTCACGACCACGATCTCCGGGACGTTCGAGTGCTCGGTGGTCGAGTAGTGCCGCGCATGCTCGTAGTGGCGCTGGCTCTCAAAGGACGGCCAGTTGTTCTCGGCCCCGTCGACCACACCGGTCTGGAGCGCGGTGTAGAGCTCGCCGAACGGCAGCGGCACCGGGTTGGCGCCGAGCGCGCGCATCAGGTCGATGAACAGGTCGGAGGTCTGCACGCGGATCTTGAGCCCGCGCATGTCCTCGGGCGTGCGGATCGCGCGGTTGCGCGTGTAGACCGAGCGCGCGCCGGCATCGAACCAGCTCACCACAACCATGTTCAGCTTGGCCTCGATCTCCTTGGCAATCGCGTCGCCCACCGCACCGTCCACGACCCGGTGGCTGTGCGGCACGTCGCGGAAGATGAAGGGCAGCGTGAGCACCTGGGTCTCGGGCACCAGGTTGTTCAGTGGCGTGATGTTGAAGTTCGCGACATCGATCGCGCCGAGGCGGAGCTGCTGGATCGCCTCATCCTGCTGGCCGAGCTGCGCCGAGTGGAACATGCGCATGCGGATGCGGTTGTTGGTCCGCTGCCCGACCAGCTCGGCCCATTTCTCGAGCCCGTGGCTGTTCGGGTAGTCGGGCACATGGATGTTCCAGCCGCGCCATTCCTGGGCGGCGGCCGGGGAGGTGGCGATGGCGAGCGCGGCTGCGGCCGCAAGCATGCGCTTGGACATGGATCCTCCGTGTTCGTTCCGGGCTGGACACCCGACGCCGCGGCGCGCACCGTGCCGCGTTGTCCCCGAGACTGCCACCTGATACATCAGTACGCAATGCCGAGTTTCATCAGGGAGGGTCCGGGCCGCGCCGCCGCCGTCACGGTCGCGACGGAAGAGACGGTACCGGTCGCGGAGCTGGTCTATCGGCGGTTGCGCGATGCGATCGCCACCGGTGCTCTGCCGCCGCGCGCGCGGCTGTCCGAGCGCGCGCTTTCGGCCTCCTACGGCGTGTCGACCAGCCCGATCAAGGCGGCGCTGAAGCGGCTCGAGCAGGAGGGCATGGTGGTGACCCAGCCGCGACGCGGCACCTGGGTCGCCTTCGCGCCCGAGAAGGCGCACGAGATGGGGCTGATCCGGGCGGCGCTGGAGGGCATCGCCGCGCGACTCGCCGCCGAGCGGATCGCGCCGGCGGAGTTTGCGCGGCTCGGCGCCATCATGGAGGAGCTGCGCGCCGCCACCCGCTCGCTCGACCGCGATGCGCTGGTCGAGGCGAACGACCGCTACCACGCGCTGGTTCTGAAGGCGGCCGACAACGTGTTCCTGACCAACGCAGTGCGGGGCCTGCGCGGCTATTTCCTGATCACCCAGGCACGCATGCGGACGATGCGCCTGAAGCCCGAGCTTGCGATGGAGGAGCACGAACGGATCTTCGCTGCCCTCGCCGCGCATGACGCGCCGACAGCCGAGGAGGCGATGCGCGCGCACATTGCGCGGACGGTCGATACGCTCTGGGGCGAGGGTGCCGCGCCGGCGCCGCTCAGGCGCGGAGCGGCAGGGCGCGCCGTGTCGGAAACGCGAGGCTGATCGCGGCACTCGTGGCAAGCAGGACGAACGATCCGAGCAGGCAGGCGGCCAGCCCGCCCGTCTGGTACAGCAGGCCCGACAGCAGCGTCCCCGCGAGCCGGCCGGCCGCGTTCGCTGCATAGTAGAAGCCGACATCCTCGGCGACCTTCTCGGAGCCCGCATAGGCAACGATCAGGTAGGAGTGGACCGAGGAGTTCACCGCGAAGGCGACACCGAACAGTCCGAGCCCCGCGACGACGACAGTCTGCGCCGCGGCGGGCGGCAGCACGACGATCCCGAGCGCGATCGCGAGTGGAATGACGGTGAGCACGCCCGCCCAGAGCCGCGCGGCCGGCACCTCGGCCGAGAGCCCATCGGTGCTGCGCGGCACCACGCGGTAGGCGAGACCCTGCACGACGCCGTAGCCGATGGTCCAGGCGGCGAGGAAGCCGCCGACCTCGGCGAAGGCCCAGCCGTTTGCGTAGAGGAACACCGGCAGGCCGACCACGAACCAGACGTCGCGCGCGCCGAACAGGGCGATGCGCGCCGCGGCCAGCAGGTTGATCGCCCGCGTCTTGGCAAACAGTTCGCGCAGGCGCGATGCCCGCGCCGCTTTGCCGAACAGGCGCGGCAGCGTGAGCACGGAGGCAGCGAACACCACCGCGAGGGCGGCGGCCATCAGCCAGAGCGCGGGCACGAACCCGACCGCAGAGAGCAGCACGCCGCCCAGGAAGAACCCGACGCCCTTCAGCGCGTTCTTCGAGCCCGTCAGCCAGGCGACGTAGCGGAACAGCGTGGCCGCCTCGCCCTCCGGGGTGACGAGCTTGATCGCCGACTTGGCGCTGGTCTTGGTCAGGTCCTTCGCCACGCCGGCGAGCCCCTGCGCGAGCACCACATAGGCGGCCGACCAGAAGGGCGACCAGGCCGGGTCGAGCGCGGAGAGCATCAGCAGCGCCGCGACCTGGAGCGCGAGTCCGCTCGACAGCGTGACGTTGACGCCGAAGCGCGTCGCCGCCCAGCCGCCGAACAGGTTGGTCGCCATGCCGGCGATCTCGTAGAGCACGAACAGCAGCGCGAGCTGGAACGGCGTATAGCCGAGCGTGAAGAAGTGCAGCAGCACCAGCATGCGCAGCGCGCCATCGGTGAGCGTGAAGCCCCAATAGGCGGCAACGACGCTCGCGTAGGCGCGGGCGGTGCTCACAGCGACGCACCCACGATGCAGGCGAGATCGACCATGCGGCAGGCATAGCCCATCTCGTTGTCGTACCAGGCATAGACCTTCAGCAGGGTGCCGTCGGTCACCATGGTGGAGGGCGCATCGACGATCGCGCTGCGCGAGTCGCCGCGGTAGTCGGCGGAGACGAGCGGTCGGCGCTCGAGGCCGAGGATGCCGGCGAGCGGCCCCGCCTCGGCCGCCTCGAACAGCGCGTTCACCTCCTCGACCGTGACCGCTCGCGCCATCTCGAACACCGCATCCGTCAGCGAGGCGTTCAGCACCGGCGCGCGCACGGCGTGTCCATTCAGCTTGCCGGCGAGTTCGGGATAGATCAGCCCGATCGCGGTGGCACTGCCGGTCGTCGTCGGCGCGAGGCTGAGCATCGCCGAGCGCGCCCGGCGCAGGTCCTTGTGCGGCGCGTCCACCACGACATTGGTGTTGGTCGGGTCGTGGATCGTGGTGATCTGGCCGTGGCGGATGCCGATCGCCTCGTGCAGCACCTTCACCACGGGGGCGAGGCAGTTGGTGGTGCAGGAAGCGGCGGTGAGCAGGTGCTGCGAGCCGTCGTAACGGTTGTCGTTGACGCCGACGACGATGTTCAGTGCCGAGCCGTCCTTCACCGGCGCGGCGACGATCACGCGCTTCGCACCCTGCGCCAGATAGGTCTCCAGATCGGGGCGCGTCAGGAATTTGCCGGTGCATTCCAGCACGACGTCGCAGCCGAGATCGCCCCAGGGGAGGTCGCGCGGATGCGCGGCCGCGGAGAAGCCGATGCGGTGGTTGCCGATCGCGATCGCGTCGCCATCCGCCGCGATCGGCGAGCGCCAGCGTCCCTGGATCGAATCGAACTCGAGCAGATGCGCGGTGGCCGCCGCCCCGCCCTTGAGCTCGTTCACGTGCACGACGTCGAGCCGGTTCGCCGCGCGCGGATCGCCCTCGGCGCGCGCGACACCGCCGAGTGCTGCGCGCAGCGCGAGTCGGCCGATCCGTCCCATGCCGTTGATGCCGATGCGCATGGTCATGCTCCCAGAGCCGCGACGCGTGGCTCACGCGGCAACTGCCCGATCTCGTCGAGGCTCCGTTGCAGACTCAGCCGGTCGAGGCTCCGCATCGGCAGGGTGACGAAGATGCCGATCCGGTTGGCAAGCATTCGGTAGGTGTCGGATAGCGCACGGCCGCGCTCGGCGGGGCTCCTCGCCCATGCCGGATCGGGCACGCCCCAGTGCGCCGCCATCGGTTGGCCGGGCCAAGAGGGACAGATCTCGCCGGCGGCCGAGTCGCAGACGGTGATGACGAAGTGGAGCGACGGCGCGGAGGGATGGGCGAACTCGTCCCAGGATTTCGAGCGCAGCCCATCCACGGGGTGGTTCAGGCGCCGCAGCAGGTCGAGCGTCTCGGGCGCGACCGCGCCCTCCGGATGGCTGCCGGCGGAGACGGCGCGGAACCGACCCGCGCCCTCCCGGTTCAGGATCGCCTCCGCCATGATCGAGCGATGGCTGTTGCCGGTGCAGAGGAACAGCACGGTGCGCGGCGGCTCCGGAACGAACGCCGCGCCGCAGCGCACCGGGCCGCCGTCGCAGCAGGTCTCGGTGAGGAACGCGGCGAGGCCGCGCACCGCATCGAGTTCGGCGGCGTAGTGGATCGTCCGCCCCGCGCGCGACGCCCGCACAAGTCCCGCGCGTTCGAGCTCGCGCAGGTGGAACGACAGGCTGGAGGGGGCGACGCCGAGGGCAACGGCGATCTCGCCGGCCGGCAGCCCGCCCGGGCCAGCCGATACCAGCCGCCGGAGCAGAGCGACCCGGGTCGGATGGGACAGTGCGGCGAAGCGGACGGGGACATCATTGAATTCCATAGTTGTCGAATTACCGAATGATGGGCGCGGAGGCAAGTGTCCACCGGCGAGCACCGGTCGCGTCAGTGTGCCGCTGTGGCGAGCCAGTCCGCGATCGCGGCGTCCGGTTCGGCGAAGCGCGGCTGCCAGGAACAGGACTCCCGGATCCGGTCCAGCGCGAGCGGCGGCCGAACCACAGGATACCGGGCCGGCACCGTCGGTTCCTCGCCGTCGGCGGCGAACCGCCACCGGAAGCCGCGGCGCGCGCGGGCCAGCGCCTCGCACATCGCGACCGGCGTCACCGACCGGCCGCTGCCGAGATTGCAGACGGGGTGCGGGAAGCCGGGTGCGGCGAGCAGGGCCGCGAGCCCTTCTCCGGCGTCGCGGGCATAGGTCCAGTCGATCCTGGCGTGGTCGCGATAGAGCGGCGGCAGGACCACCTCCGTCCCGCGCGCCGCCTGTTCCAGGATGGCGTGCAACGGTGAGAGCGTGTCGCGCAGGCCGGTGTCGTGCTCCCAGGGCCCCCAGACGCTGCCAAGCCGCACTGCGACCGCGGGCACGCCGTGCACGGCGGCAAGGCGCAGCCCGGCCCTCTCGGCGGCCAGCTTGGTGATCGCGTAGAGGTTCTCGGGCGCCGCCGGGGTCATGATCTCGTCGACCGTGGGCGCCGGCGGCGGGTTCGAGCCGTAGACCGAGACCGAGGAGAGCACGATCACCCGTGCCGCGCCGTGCCGCGCGGCCGCCGCCAGCGCCTCGATCGTGCCGCCGAGATTGACGCGCGCAACGAGGCCCGGATCGCTGCGCTCGCGCGCATCGCCGGCCGTCACCGCAGCCATCTGCGCCAGCGCCGCGCCGGGACCGGCCGTCGCGAAGGCGTGGTCGAGCGACGCCGCTTCGGTGACGTCGCCGACCAGCGGCGCGAACCGGCCCGGCAGGGTGCGGAACAGCGCCGCGGCCGCGTCGGGCGGCGGCCGCAGATCCAGCCCCACCACGGTCTCGCCGCGCGCCAGCAGCGCCTCGACCAGGTTGAGACCGACGAAGCCGGACGCGCCGGTGACAAGCACTGTCATCGGAACGACACCACCTCGCCCGAGCGCGTCTCCTCGGGCCGGCACAGCGCGACGATCGCGGGGGCGACGTCGGCAGGCTGGGGAATCGTGGCGGGATCCTCGCCGGGCATCGCTGCGGCGCGCATGCGCGTCGCCACGGGGCCGGGATTGAAGGCGTTCACCTTGACCGGCGTGATGGCAAGCTCCGCCGCCCAGGTCTTCACCAGATGATCGAGCGCGGCCTTGCTCGCCCCATACGGCCCCCAATAGGCGCGCGGCTTGGTCGCCGCGCCGGAACTGACGAACACCGCGCGGCCGGCATCGGAGGCACGCAGGAGCGGCTCGGTGGTGCGCATCAGGTGCCAGTTCGCGGTCACGTTCACCGCCCAGAGATCGGTCCAGTCCTTCTCCGGCAGATGCGTCAGCGGCCCCAGCCTGCCGAGCAGCCCGGCATTGCCGACGACGATGTCGAGCCGGCCGAAACGCTCGGCAAGCGTGGGGCCGATCGCGTCCATCTTCGCGCCGTCGCGCAGGTCGAGCACCAGCAGCGTGGCGTTGCGCCCCGTCGCCGCGGCGATCGCGTCGTCAAGCTCCTCGAGCCCGGCGCGGCTGCGCGCCACCGCCACAACGAGCGCGCCATGCCGCGCCAAGTCCACCGCCACCGCCGCGCCGATGCCGCGCGACGCGCCGGTGACGAGCGCGACCCGTCCTGCCAAAGCCGCCATCTCAGGACGTCTCGGCGAGCAGGCTGAGCTGACGGTCGTTCGACTGGTCGGATTTGTCGGTCAGCGGGATCGGGTAGTCGCCGGTGAAGCAGGCGTCGCAGAACTGCGGCCGCTTGGCATCGCGCGCGGCACCCGCGACCGCGCGGTACAGCCCGTCGATCGAGATGAAGGCGAGGCTGTCCACGCCGATGATGCGCGCCATCGCCTCGATGTCGTTGCGCGCGGCGAGCAGCTGGTCGCGCTCGGGCGTGTCGATGCCGTAGAAGCAGGAATGCGTGGTCGGCGGCGACGAGATGCGCATGTGCACTTCGGTCGCACCCGCGGCGCGCACCATCTCGACGATCTTGCGGCTGGTGGTGCCGCGCACGATCGAATCGTCCACCAGGATCACGCGCCGGCCCGCCAGCAGCGCGCGGTTGGCGCTGTGCTTCAGCTTCACGCCGAGATGGCGGATCTGGTCGGTCGGCTCGATGAAGGTGCGGCCCACGTAGTGGTTGCGGATGATGCCGAGCTCGAACGGCAGAGCTGCCTCCGCCGCGTAGCCGATCGCGGCCGGCACGCCGCTGTCCGGCACAGGCACGACGATGTCCGCCGGCGGGTGGCTCTCGCGCGCGAGTTCGGCGCCGATGCGCTTGCGCACCTCGTACACCGCCGTGCCTTCGACGATGCTGTCGGGTCGGGCGAAGTAGATGTGCTCGAAGATGCAGAACCGGCTCGGCTGCTTCGCCCAGGGGCGGATCGAGCGCACGCCGGCGTCGTCGATCACCACGATCTCGCCCGGCTCGACGTCGCGCACGAAGGCCGCACCGACGATATCGAGCGCGCAGGTCTCGGAGGCGAGCACCCAGGCCCCATCCTTGCCCTCGAGCCGGCCGAGGATCAGCGGACGTACGCCGAACGGGTCGCGCACGCCGATCAGCGCCTCCGAGGTCAGCGCCACCAGCGAGTACGCCCCCTGCACCTGCTTCAGCGCGTCGATCAGCCGGTCCACCACCGTGCCGTAGAGGCTGATCGCGATCAGGTGGACGAACACCTCCGAATCGGTGGTGGACTGGAACAGGCAGCCCCGGCGCACCAGCGCACGGCGCAGCCCATGCGCGTTGGTGAGATTGCCGTTGTGCCCGACCGCGAGCCCGCCGAACTCGAAATCGGCATAGAGCGGCTGGACGTTGCGCATCACCGTGTTGCCGGTGGTGGCGTAGCGGTTGTGGCCGATCGCGGCCGTGCCGGGCAGCCCGGCCATCACCCGCGCATCCGAGAACGCATCGCCGACCAGGCCGAGCGCGCGGTGGCTGTGGAACCGCCCGTCGTCATAGGTGACGATACCGGTCGATTCCTGGCCGCGGTGCTGGAGCGCGTGCAGCCCAAGAGCGGTCAGAGGCGCGGCATCGGTGGCGCCCCAGACGCCGAACACCCCGCACTCCTCGTGCAGGTGATCGTCGTCGTGGGCCGCGTTCGTTCCCCTGATCTCCCCCGACGGCCCGTCCATCCCGGCCCCCTTCAGCCGCTCAGCGTGTCACGTTCATCAGCCGGTCGAGGTCGCGCCGCTCCTCGGGCCGGTAGCCCTCCGGCCGCTCCACCGAGGCGGCCGCGGGCGGGCGCATCAGCTCGGTCGCGGACGGCGCATCCGGACTCGTGCGCGGCGGCGCCGGCAGCAAGCCGGGCGGCAGCTGGCGCACGATCCAGGCTCCGCCCGCCTCCAGCGCCGGGCGGGTGCGCGCCTCCGACGCCCAGGACGGCCAGCGGTCCGGCGGTTGCAGCCATGCTGCCGCTATATAGGCAACGCACACCAGCGCGGCACCCCGCACCAGGCCGAATACCAGCCCGAGCGTGCGGTCGATCGCGCCGATCGCGCTGTCCTGCACCCGGTCCGAGACCACCCCGGCGATCAGCGCGAAGACGATCAGCGCGACGAGGAAGATCGCCCCGCCAGCGGCGATGTTGGCGACGGGGCCGGGTTCGATCACGCCGAACAGCCCCTCGAGATAGGGCGCGAGATGGGGGTAGCCGAACACGCCCGCCGCCGCGGCGCCGATCCAGGCGGCGATCGACAGCACCTCGCGCACGAAACCGCGGAACAGCGCGAGCAGCCCCGAGATGGCGAGAACGGCGAGGACGGCGATGTCGAGCCAGGGCATGCGCGCGGCGTTGTGGCATGGAAAGGGGTCCCTCCCTAGCCGGAACCCGCCCCCGGGGCCAGACGCGCCGACGCACGCCTCCCCTGTCTGTGAGCGGCGAGCCGCGCGACCAGATCGGCGAGATGGCCGATCTCCCAGAGTTCGACCCCCTCGGGGGCGGCGAGCGGGCGGCCGCGCGCGGCCACGCGCTTGGGGCAACAGGCCGAAGTGAAGCCGAGCTTGGCGGCCTCCTTCAGCCGCGCCTCGCCCTGCGCGACCATGCGCACCTCGCCCGAGAGCCCGATCTCGCCGAAGAACACCATCCCGGCATCGGTCGGCTGGTCGGCGAGCGCCGAGACCAGCGCCGCGGCGACCGCGAGATCGGCGGCCGGCTCGGCGACGCGCAGGCCCCCGGCGACGTTCAGATAGACGTCGTGCTGGTGCAGGCTGAGCCCGCAGCGCGATTCCAGCACCGCGAGCAGCAGCGCGAGCCGGCCGCTGTCCCAGCCGATGACGGCCCGGCGCGGCGGCCCGCCTTCGGCCTTCGCCACCAGCGCCTGGATCTCGACCAGCACCGGCCGCGTGCCCTCCACCCCCGCGAACACCGCCGAGCCCGCGACATTGCCGCGCCGCTCGGCCAGGAACAGGGCGGAGGGATTGGCGACCTCGATCAGGCCCTGCTCGGTCATCTCGAAGACGCCGATCTCGTCGGTGGCGCCGAAGCGGTTCTTCACCCCGCGCAGGATGCGGAAGGCGTGGCCGCGATCGCCTTCGAAATACAGAACGGCATCCACCATGTGCTCGAGCACGCGCGGGCCCGCGATCGCGCCCTCCTTGGTGACGTGGCCGACCAGGATCAGCGCGAAGCCGCGCGTCTTGGCGAGCCGGATCAGCTCGGCCGCGCAGGCGCGCACCTGCGCGACCGTGCCGGGGGCGGAGTCGAGGCTGTCCAGCCAGAGCGTCTGGATCGAGTCGATCACCGCGAGCGTGGCGCTGCTCTCGGCCTCCAGGGTCGCGGCGATGTCGCGCAGGTTGGTCGCGGCGGCAA
>NZ_JBHYDW010000093.1:0-4664 GCF_051860475.1 Elioraea sp.
CCGCCTCCGGCCGCACCGCCAGCGTCGCCGGCCCCGGCGGGTGCGCGCGCAACGCAGCCTCCACCTCCGCCCCGCCGATCGCCAGAAGCGCCCGGCCACCCTCGGCGGCCAGCACCTCGCCCGCGATCACGTTCGCCTCGCCCATGAAGTCGGCCACGAACGCATCCGCCGGGTCCTCGTACAGCTCGGTCGGCGTGCCCATCTGCGCGATCCGCCCGTCGCGCATCACGATCACCAGGTCCGACACCGCCAGCGCCTCCTGCTGGTCGTGCGTCACGTACACCACGGAGAGGCCGAGCCGGCGTTGCAGGTCGCGGATGTCCTCGCGCACGCGCCGCCGCAGCCGCGCGTCGAGGTTCGACAGCGGCTCGTCGAACAGCAGCACCTTCGGCCGCAGCACGAGCGCGCGCGCCACCGCCACGCGCTGCTGCTGCCCGCCCGAGAGCTCCGACGGCAGCCGCGCCTCGAACCCCTCGAGCCCGAGCGAGGCGAGCATCGCCCGCGCCTCGGCCTCCGCCGCCGCCCGCCGCGCGCCGTTCACGGAGAGGCCGTAGGCGACGTTCTCCAGCACCGTCATGTGGGGGAACAGCGCGTAGGACTGGAACACCATGGCGATGCGCCGCTCGGCCGCGGCGAGGCGGGAGACGTCGCGCCCCTCGATCTCGATCCGCCCCTCGCTCGGCAGTTCCAGCCCCGCGATCAGCCGCAGCGTGGTCGTCTTGCCGCAGCCCGAGGGGCCGAGCAGCGTCACCAGCGCGCCCTGCGGCAGGTCGAAGCTGACGGCATCGACCGCGCGCACCGGGCCGAAGGCCTTGGTCACGGTCTCGAAGTGGATCGCGGGGTCGGGCATGGTCAGGCGGTCACCGGAACGGGGGCGGGCTGCATCTGCGCGGCCGGCACGCGCCGGCCGATCTGCGCGCGGCCGATGACCTTGTCGATCCCCAGCACCACCACGAGCATGATCAGGATCAGCACCGAGGAATAGGCGATCGCGAGCGCGATCTCGCCCGCCTCGACGCGCCCGACGATGTAGACGGTCGCGAGGTTGTGGCGCGCCGAGACGAGGAAGATCACCGCCGAGACGGCCGTCATCGCGTGCACGAAGGAATAGGCCAGCGCGGCGATGATGGCGGGGCGCATCAGCGGCAGGATCACGCGCCTGAGCGTGGCGACCGCGCCGCCACCCATGGTGGCCGAGGCTTCGTCGAGCGAGCGGTCGATCTGCGCCAGCGCCGCGATGCCGCCGCGCACGCCCACCGGCAGGTTCCGGAACACGAAGCAGATCACCAGGATCAGCGCGGTGCCGGTCAGTTCCAGCGGTGGGACGTTGAACGCCATGATGTAGGACACGCCGACCACGGTGCCCGGGATGGCGAAGGACAGCATCGCCATGAATTCGAGCGTGCGCCGCCCCGGGAAGGTCTGCCGCGCCAGCAGCCAGGCGAGCAGGATGCCGAGGCCCGCCGTCAGCGGCGCCGAGATCGCCGCGACCTCGATGGTGGTGAACAGGCTGTCCCACGCCGCGCCGCGGAACACGAGGCCCTGGAACCACTCCACCTCGAACGCCGTGATGTAGTGGCGCCAGGTGAAGGTCATGTCGCTGCGGCCGATGTCGTGCACGAAGGCGCCGAGCATGATGATCGCGTAGACGATCGCGGTGAACGCCATCCACGGGAACGCGACCGCCCCGCAGACGATCGCCAGCCCGCGCGGCAAGGGGGTGGGCGCGCCGGCATCGCCCTTGCCCGTCACGGTGACGTAGCGACGCTTGCCGAGCCAGGCGGTCTGGAGCGCGAAGGCGCCGAAGGTGAGGCCGAGCAGCAGCAGCGCCAGCGCCGCGGCGCGGCCGGGATCGTGCCGCGCACCGGCGATCGCGAAGAAGATCCGCGTTGCCAGCACGTCGAAATCCCCGCCCAGCACCAGCGGGTTGCCGAAATCCGACAGGCTCTCGACGAAGCCGAGCAGGAACGCCGCGGCGAGGCCGGGCCGCAGCAGCGGCCATGTCACGGTGCGGAACACGGTGAAGCGCCGCGCCCCCATGGTGGAGGCGGCCTCCTCCAGGCTCGGCGCGATCTGCCGCACGGCTCCTTCGAGCAGCATGAAGGCGATCGGGGTGAAGGCGAGCAGCTGGGCGAGGAGCACGCCCGGCATGCCGTAGATCCAGCGCGAGCGCGGAATGCCGAGCAGCGCGCTCAGCGCCTCGGTCACGATGCCGGTGCGGCCGAACAGCACGATCAGCGACAGGCTGACCACGAAGGGGGGTGTGATCAGCGGCAGGATCGCGAGCGCACGGAACGCGCCGTTCAGGCGCAGGTTCGCGCGCGCCGCCAGCAGTGCGAAGGCGAGGCCGAGCAGCGTCGAGAGCACACCTGTCAGCGTCGCCAGCGCCAGCGTGTTCCACACCACGCCGCAGCCGAGCGAGCCGGCCACGCAGGCGAGGCTCCACGCCTCGGGCGCGGCAAGCCGTCCAACCAGCGCGCCGGGTGCCAGCTCGCCATCCTCCACCGCCGCCGCCGAGAGGATGGTCAGCAGTGGGGCGAACACGAACAGGATCAGCAGCGCGGCGCTGCCGACGACCAGGAACGACACGAAGGCGTCGCCGCCGAATCGTCCCTGCGCGGCGAGCCCAGCCGCGAGCAGCCCGACCGCGCCGGTCAGCAGAAAGGTCGCGCCCCAGCCGAGCGCGGGCTGGCTCGCGTCGCCGACAAACGCCGCGGCGATGCTCCACACGGTGCCCGGCAGCCCGATCGCCCAGCCTTGCAGGAACACCCAGCCGATCGCGCCGGCGCCGCAGGCGATCAGCACCTGCCTCTCGGCGCGGCGTCCGAGCAGCGTCGGCGCGCAAGCGAGCAGGATCAGCGGCACCGGCCAGAGCCACCATACCGCGCCGCCCCCGAGCAGCACCGCGAGCGGCGCGGCCTCGCCGCCCGGCCAACCGGCGAAGCCGGCCTCAAGCCCGTACCAGGGCGGGACCAGCAGCCCGAACGCCGCGCAGGCCAGGGCGACGCGCGCGAGGCTCAGCGCTCCCACGCGCGCCTCCGGGCGGTCAGACGCTCAGCGTGCGGCCGCGCGCACCTCGCGCTCCCAGCGCGTCAGCAGCCGGTTGCGCTCCGCCGCCGAGCCCCAGCGCGCGAAGTCGTAGTCGATCAGCTTGATGTTCTCGAAGCGCGGCGCCTGCGGCGGGATCGGCGCGTTGCGGTTGGAGGGAAGCTGGTACGCCTTGGCCTCGGCACCGATCGCCTGCGCCTCCGCCGACAGCGCCCAGTCGACGAACCGCTTGGCGTTGTCGAGATTGCGCGCGCCGCGGATGATCGACATCGAGCCGATCTCGTAGCCGGTGCCCTCGCACGGCCCGACCAGCTCCACCGGCGCGCCGTTCACCTTCTGCGTCACCGCGTCGTGCAGGAAGGTGATGCCGACCACCGACTCGCCGGTTGCGGCCGCGCGCGCCGGCGCCGCCCCCGAACGGGTGTACTGGTTGATGTTGCGATGCAGTGCCTTGAGGTAGTCGAAGGCCGGCTCCTCGCCCATCAGCTGCACGATCGTCGCCAGCAGGGTGTAGGCGGTGCCGGAGGTGTTCGGGTCGGCCACCTGCACCTCGCCGCGGAACTCGGGCTTGGTCAGGTCCGACCAGCAGCGCGGCGCCTCGATCCGGCGGCGTTGCAGCTCCGGCACATTGTAGGAGTAGCCGAGCGCGCCGGCATAGATGCCGACGGTGCGGAAATTCGCCTGCTGGGCCTGGCGCACCGCCCAGTCGTGCAACTCCGACAGCCGCGGCGAGCGGTACTCGACCGTGAGGTTCTCCTCGGCCGCCTGCATGTGCGGATCGCCCGTGCCGCCCCACCACACGTCGCCGCGCGGGTTGGTCGCCTCGGCGCGGATCTGCGTCATCGTCTCGCCCGAGCTCTTGCGCGTCATCGACACGCGGATGCCGGTGGCGCGTTCGAACGCCGCCATCATCGGCCGGCACCACTCCTCCTGCACCGAGCAGTACACGGTGAGCTGCCCCTGGGCGCGCGCGGCCCCCGGCACGAGGGCGGCGAGCGCTCCCGCGAACAGTGCGGCGGCGAAGACGCGTCTGGATGTCATGGTGTTCTCCCTGTCCGAGCCGCGCTTGGGTGCCCGGTCTTCTCGGTCGTGCAAAGTTAAGTCCCGATGACGGTCGCGCTCAAGCCTCCAGCAGCGCGGCGAGGCGGGTCCCGAGGGCGGGTGCGCCGAAGCCGATCGGGTTGCCGCGGGCGAGCCAGTCGCCGCGGTCGAACTCCGTCGTCCAGCACCCCGCTTCGCGCGCGATCGCCAGCGCCGCCGCGGCGTCCCAGGCATTGATGTGCAGTTCGAGATAGGCGTCGAGCCGTCCGGCGGCCGTCTCGACCAGGCCGAGCGCGCCCGAGCCGCCGCAGCGGAGCCCGGCACCCGCCGCCATCACCCGCTCGGCGAGGCGGTGGAACCCCGCGAGCGGCGAGCGCAGCGACCAGCCGACCTCGACGATCGCGCGGGTGATCTCCTCGGTCGGCGCGGCGCGGATCGGCGCGCCGTTCAGGGTCGCGCCCGAGCCTTGCGCGCCGGCGAACACCTCCGCTGGCGCGTGGCGCGCCACCGCCCCCGGGGCCCCCCCGCCCCCCCCCCCCCACCCCCGCCCGACGCCCCCCCCCGCGCCCCCCCCC